>NZ_JAMPJZ010000136.1:0-9091 GCF_039961835.1 Trichocoleus sp. ST-U1 | reverse complement strand
AACAAGTCTTTGAGCCGCTCCCATTGGTCATCGCGCAGGGCATACCGTCGTGTCATTGCTCAGCCTTTTCTTCTCTCTCTTGCTCTAGCTTATCTAATTGATGACACGCCCTAGGTTTACACCGATTAAATTGGCACCCAATAGCTGACTCAAGCTGAAGTTTGCATCTTTGAGATTGGCACCGCTGAGGTTGGCCCCATTAAGGTTGACCTCCTTCAGATTCGCTGTGCTGAGGTTGGCATGACTAAGATTGGCATCACTGAGGTCGGCACCATATAAGCTGGCACCCACTAAAGCTGCATCATGGAGATTGGCACTACTTAAGTTAGCGCTTCTTAAGTTGGCACCGCCTAAGTCAGCACCGCTTAAGTTAGCATCTATGAGGCTGGCACTGCCTAGATTGGCAGTGTTGAGGCGCACCAGTTTCAGAGATGCTCCTCTTAAATTGCCATACCTCAGGTCAACTCCTGTTAAGTCAGCACCGCTGAGTTCGGCACTGCTCAGGTTGGCGTTGTATAGGGAGGCACATCCCAGATTGGCTTCACTTAAGTTGGCTTGGCTCAGGTTGGCATCTTTAAAATCGGCACAATCACTCTGGCTTGATTGACCCGAACTTGACTGCACTTCAACTAAACTGGCTCCTCTCAGGTCAGCACTGCTTAGGGATACACCCGCCAGGTTTGCCTGATTCAACGTCGCATTTCTGAGTTCAGCACCCTTCAGGTTCGCTTTTATCAACTTGGCTTCGCTTAAGTCGGCACCATTCAGACTTGCTCCAGCTAAGTTGGCACCGCTTAAATCGCATCCTCGACACTGTTTTGTTTTGAGCAACTGCCGAAGGTGCTGTTTTCTCAACTGCGTGATTTGGTGTTCTTGGAATAGACGAGTCACCGTGTTGATAGTGACAAAACTTAGGGTTAGCAATGCTACAGCTGCCAGTACCCCTTGTTTTGTAGGACGCAGGAGAATCTTGGGAATTGTGGTACGGCGGACTACATCAATCGGCTTGAGTGCTTCCAGAGCAGTGACCGCATTGGGATAGCGATTTTTACAGTTGGGTGCCGTCATTTTTTCCAACCAGCGGATAAACTGTGGATTCAGTTTTGGCACCATCTGCTTAAAATCGATCCGATAAGCTTCATCTACTAAATTGCCAATTCCAGTAGATTTGGTTTGGGTGAGCAAGCAAATCAGCGTCGCGCCGAGACTATATAAGTCAGATGCTTGGGTGAGTTGGCGATTGAACACCTGTTCTGGCGGCATAAATCCCAACGTGCCTTTGACGGTACTGCTGGCGGCGACTTCCCCACCTCCGATGCGAGCCAAGCCAAAATCTACCAGGTAAACCTTCAATTGTTCATCCACTAAGATATTTTCCGGCTTAATATCTCGATGGATAATCGGGGGATTTTGCTGTTGTAAGTAGACTAAAACTTCTAACAGGGCAATGGCAATTTGCTTGACTTCCTCTGGGGTAAAGTGACGCGATGTAGACACAGAGGGAGCTGGTTTATATTCTTGAACTAGACAAAAGCCAGTGGGAGTTTCAAAGGAATCGAGGTACTGGGGAATGCTGGGTGAGTTCAGCTGCTGTAGCACCTTAATTTCTTGCTCGTAAGCTTGATAGTCTGACCAGCGGGCACCCGACTGGGCAAACTGAAATTGCTTGATAACGACGCGCTGCTGTGTATTGGTACGACTTGCCAGGTAAGTAACTCGACCCCCGCAAGGGTTGTGCCCTAGCTCTCTTTCGATTTGATAGCCTAAATCGGAAAAATCTGGGAATTCGCTCATGATGGTTAGGCGACGATAACCCCTACAAGTATCGCTACGCGGTAAGCGCAGCGTGCTGTAGGCTTTGGCACTTTTCCCACTATAGCTGCCTGTAAAAGCAGATGATGGGACATCGCTCCGACTCACTGGCGGCAGCGTCTCTAACAGCAATAGAAACTTCTTTCCTTAACTGAGTTCCCCAAAACCTGCCGAAGTTATCATCCTTAAAAGCACGGTGAGTTTATAGTTGATACTGTAAAATCGGGTTTTCGAGCGATCGCGTCTTTTGTGAAATTTGTTTGTATTTAATGATACAAACCGATGAATTGATAGTGGGTTGCCGATATCTTTACGAAAACTTTAAGAAGATTATCCGGGATATACATTTTCTTCACCTTATCTTGATGCTTTCTTCAAAAAAATTGCTTAAGATAAGTGTTTATACGGATAAATTTTGCAAGTCTATTCTCTATCTACGGGTAGATGTTAGTGTACTTACGTAAGTAAAATCGGCTAATTCATCCCCCTAAAGGCTGAAAAAGTAAACTAATGGATTGAAAAAGTACCTGACTTTTGTGGCTTAAGTAGAAAGCTGCGCTGATAACAAATAACTTTATAACGGCTCAGGAGCTGCTCTATATGCTGAAATTTAGCATCGTAATTACAACCTATAATCGTTTACCGCTGCTGCGGCGGGCGATTGAATCAGCGCTCGCGCAAACTTTGCCCTGCGAAGTGGTAGTAGCAGATGACTGTTCCACGGACGGTACCGAAGAATACGTCCGCAGCTTGGGCGATCGCGTAGTTTACTACCGCAACCCAGTCAATAGCGGTCACTCCGCTACCGTAAATGCTGGGGTTGCCGTGGCAACCGGAGACTGGATCAAACCGCTGGATGATGATGACTATCTGGCACCCAACTGTGTCTGGGAAATGGTAAAAGCGATCGCTCAACGTCCTCAAGCAGCGATTTGCTCGTGTCAAGCCGTTCAAGTTGATGTCAATGGTGAAGAAGTTACCCGCACCAAGCCGAGCGGTCCTGGCAAACTATTTTACGTGAAACAAGAGGATATCCACTACGGGATGTTGATGGAAGTAGTTCCTTTTGGGACACCCGTTCAAGTTGCTTTCAAAAAAGATGCCTTTCTCAAGTCAGGCGGTTGGGATTCGGCTTTAGATGGTAACTGCGATGACATCGACTCTTGGGTGAAAATTGCCCAATATGGGGATGCCGCATTTGTTAATCAGTATCTTACCTTCCGGACATTATGGCCGGGTGGATGCAATCAGAAGTTTTCACTGCAAAAACGGTTAGAAACCAATATCTTAATCAAGGAAAGAATCTACCCGTTAGTGCATGAAAAATATCGCTCGTCTATTCCGAAACTTGAGGAAATTAAGGCGTTTCTCAAACTGCATTGGAGTTTGGTAGGACTCAAGCAAGGAAAAATCTTAATGGCACTCAAGATGGCATATCCAGCCATGTTTTCGCTTGCCGCTTGGATTTCTTTAGCGAGAGTTACTTATTCCAGAAAAATCAATACTCAGGCTCCTACCGTGCCTCAAGAAGTTGTAACCTACAGAACGGCTTCTATTTAAACTGTAGCCGGTACAATCAGTTATCAGCTATGTTAAATAGGTGATAACTGATTTGAATAAGAATGCAGCTTCACGTATTTAATAAAATCTTGCAAGAAAGTAGGAAGCAAATAGAAGCCGATCGCCTGATCCTCTTCTTGAATGGCGGAACTGTATTAGTATTTTTGGCGCTGTCAGTTTACGCAAAATTTCTGGGAAAAGGTCAAGGGATTGAATTTCTTTTTGCAGATCCCTTCTCAATCCGACGACCCTACTACGGCTTATTAACGAGTGTCTCTGAAGTGTTATGGTGCCTTTCAGGTACAGTTTGTTTGTTTAGCTTTAGCTTGCTAAACATAATTTCTCCCAATCGCAAAGCAAATCTATTTATCTTATGTTCTGCGATTGGGATTTTTGTTTTATTAGCCGACGATTTATTTCGGATTACCTTAATTTTGAGAGATGTAGCTAAGGTGCCCAAAGGGGTGATGTACTTAGTATACGGTACTGGCGCGATCGCTTATGGTTTATGCTTCTGGCGCAAACTTTTATCAACGCCTTATGTATTGCTGATAATTGCGGGTATCTTATTTGGCATTTCTGGCTTAGTGGACATCTTGCACATCAAAGGAAATGGTACTCCGGCAATGCTAGAAGATGGCACGAAGTTACTGGGAATCCTCAATATCGCATTTTACTTTTGGCACGTTTGTCGTCAGGAAGTCATGCAGAGGAAGTATGGCATCAGTTGAGCAGTTGCTGTTAAGTCTTGCATTAGATAATTATCTCATGTAAGGCTTTCAACAACTCTTCTGTAGTGTAGGGTTTTGACAAAACGGTTGTGACCCCAGCGCGAGCCAGCTCACTCACCCTATCGTTAGATAAGAGTCCGCTAACCGCAATAATTTTAACTTGCGGGTTAATTTTTTGTAGCGTGCGAATCGTTGTTGGCCCGTCCATAGACGGCATCATCATATCGAGGAGTACAACACTAATTTCCGTTTTATGCTGGGCATACAGTACGACTGCCTCAATCCCATCGCTCGCAGTTAAAACTTTATAGCCATAAGTTTCTAGAGATGCTTGAGTCACTTGAGAAATTGAAGCTTCGTCATCAACAACCAGAATACACTCGCCGTTTCCAGTTAACAGATTAGATGGTTTTTTTAGAGCTTGCGATGTTAATTCTCCCTCGATTGCTGGCAAGTAGATCTTAAATTCTGTGCCTTTTCCCACTTCGCTATATACATTCAAAAAACCACCGTGGCTTTTGATGATGCCAAGAACAGTTGAAAGACCCAGACCCGTACCTTTGCCAATTTCTTTAGTTGTGAAAAATGGCTCAAAGATTCTATCAAGCATCTCAGTAGGCATTCCCACTCCACTATCAGAGACACTAATCACAATATGGGCACCCACTTTTGCACCTGAGTTCATCCTGGCATAGTTTTCATCAATTACTGTATTGTCGGCGGAAATCTTCAACGTCCCGCCATCTGGCATGGCATCACGAGCATTGACGCAAAGATTGATCAGTACCTGATGTAGTTGAGTAGCATCGCCAGAAACAGGCCACAGCTCTCTTGTCTGGATATGCGTATGAATCTCGATTGATTTAGGGAAAGTTTCATTTGCGATCTTCGCAATCTCATAAATTAGGTGCCCGACTTGGAGATTTGTCCGTTCGCCTTCCATGCCTCGCGCAAAAGAAAGCACCTGTTTAACTAAATCAGCTCCACGTTTGGCATTCGTTTCGAGGATGGAAAGCAGCTGTTGACTCTGGCGATCCTGGATCTTGATTTGCAGAAGTTGAACTGACATCAAAATAGGCGCTAGCACATTGTTTAAATCGTGGGCAATGCCGCTAGCCAGCGTTCCTAAGCTTTCCATACGCTGAGCGCGGAGAAACTGCCTTTCTAGTTGTTTTTTTTCGGTTATATTGGTGTTGACAATCAGAATTGCTTTTGGGTTTTCCGCCTCATCGCGCACGAGCGTCCAGCGACTTTCAACAATGATTTCTCGACCAGATTTGGTCATTTGATACAACTCCCCATACCACTCTCCTTCCTCGATGAGAGTTTTTTGGGCGGCTCGAAGTTTTAGTGAAATTTGCTTATGCAACAGCTCAGCAGTGTTATTGCCGAGGGCTTCTTCTTGCTTCCAGCCATAGAGACGTTCCGCACCTTGGTTCCAAAATAAGATTTGGTTGTCTAGATTTTGAACCAGAATTGCATCTGTGGCGATATCCAGTAGAGCCGCTTGTTCGCAAATTTTTTGTTCCGAGTGCTTGCGCTCGGTGATGTCCATGTTGATGCCGTTCACACGGATGGGTTTGCCGGTTTGGTCGTAATAAACTTGACCTTTGCTGGCTATCCAATGAACGCTACCATCCGACCAAATAATCCGGTATTCGATGTCATAGTCCGCCCCTTCTTCCACGGGGCGTACTAAAGCTTGAGTGACTAATTCTAGGTCTTGAGGATGGATTTTGGTGAGGAAGCTTTGATAGGTGCCGTCAAAGGAACCTGGGGGAAGACCAAAATTCGCTTCTGCGGTTGCGGAGAAAACAACTTTGCCGTTATGGATATTCCAGTCCCAGGTGCCCATGTGGGCAGCTTCTAGGGCTAACCTTAGTCGCTCCTCGCTCATTTGTGCCCGCTCAGTTTGCTGTCGCAATTCCTCTGTTGCTTGGCTAGCTTGGAGGACACGACGCACGCGCTGGCGCAGAACTGCCCAGTGAATCGGCTTGGTAATGTAATCGATGGCACCTGCCTCAAATGCTTGATCGACCGATTCTTGATCTTCAAGAGCTGTAATCATCAATACGGGTGTGTTCCGCGATCCTCCAGGGGGGCGACTTTTTTCAGCAGTTCCCGTCCCTGTAGGAGAATCGCCAAACTTCTCTCCACGAGAATCACCCTCTGGAAGGGTACGCAATAGATGACAGCAGGTAAAACCATCCATCACTGGCATCATGGCATCCAGCAGCACAATATCTGGGTGTAGGCGCGTGTAGGCGGCTAAACCTTCCTCTCCGTCGCTTGCTTCTGCTACCTCGTATCCGGCTTGTTCCATCGCTCGGCGAAGTTGAAGCCGCATGAATTTGTCGTCATCTACGACGAGGATGAGGGGAGTATGTTGATTAGCGTCGGTGGTGTTCATAGCTAATTTGGCTGGCGTTGAGAGTGCAAATCCGCCTTAACTTGTTCATACTCAGCTTCAAGCTGCGGCAATTTGTCTAATGCATTTTGAATATTTCCAGTCCGAGCCATGATTTCTAACTCTTTACAGAGTTGGGCGAGGGTTGTGGCACCTAGGGTGGCACTGCTTGACTTGAGGGTGTGAGCGGTGCGTTGCAACTGGGGTGCATTTGCTTGGGCAACTGCGATCGCGATCGCTTCCAAGAGTTTTGGCGCATCGTCGAGGTAGCAATCGATCATCTCTCCTAAAATCGCCTCGGCATCTTCTTCACCGACCATTTTGCGAAATGATTGCAACACTTTGGCATCAATAGAAGTGCTGAGGACAGAGGGCTGAGGACTGAGTTGGGGAGTCGGAAGAGAGGGGTGAGGGGGTGACGGGATGACGGGGGGAATTCTTCTACTGTCTATTTCTTTCTCAGTCTGGACTAAACTGTCTATTTCTGCCTCAGTCTGGACTAAGGCGCGATCGCTCTTGGATTCGCTAACGTGCTGCTTCGGTAACAATCCTGGTTCCTCAGCCTCACTTAAAGGCTGACACTTGCTCAAAGCTTGGATGAGTTCCTCGGTTCGGATCGGTTTGCTCAGGTAGTCATCCATGCCTGCCTTGAGACATTCTTCTCGATCTCCTTGCATCGCATTCGCTGTCATGGCAATGATGCGGGGACGAGAAGCAGGCAACCATTCCCCAATGATGCGGCGAGTCGCTGTCAATCCATCCATTTCTGGCATCTGCACATCCATCAGTACCACGTCATAGGATTGGCGATGTAGAGCTTCTAGCACTTCTAATCCATTACTGGCAATATCTGCTCGATAGCCCATCTGTGATAGTAAATACAAGGCTACCTTTTGATTCACAATATTGTCTTCTGCTAACAGAATCCGCAGGGGAAATTGTACCCCTCGTTGGGGATTGATTGCCGGTAGATTTGGGCGCGAGGGTTTCACCGGGATCGGCTGTTCGCCCAAGATATGGCTCAAGACATTATAGAGATGGGATTGTTTAACGGGTTTGGTGAGGAATGCCGCGAAATCGACGGCTTGGACATCATGACTCCTTTCTGGCCTGTCGATGGAGGTCAACACAATTAAGGGTAATTTTTCATAGTTAGGCAGCTGACGGATTTTAGCCGCTAAAGTCAGACCATCCATGTGTGGCATTTGCATATCTAGAATGGCGATATCAAACGGTTCCCCTAAGTTCAACCAGTCGAGGGCTTCAAAACCAGATTCAGCCGCCCAAGTCAGCATTCCCCAAGATTGGGCTTGTAGCGTCAATATTTGGCGATTTGTAGCGTTATCATCCACGATTAGGAGCCGCTTTTCATCTAACTGAGGTTGAGGATTTTGAGAAGCGATCGCAGAGACATTGGGAGCTGATGCCGCAACAATGGTGAAATAAAAAGTAGAGCCTACGTCTGGATAAGGGCTGTTAGCGACCGAAAGCGTAGCAGGGGATGTAGGCCCTAGCGGCTTTGCCGCCGCAACGCTTTCGCCTTCTTGAAGGGGAGAATGAAATTCAGGGTTGCTCTTTGCACCCGGATCTTTTTTTATTGTAGGTTGCCAGTTAGAAGGAGGATTTCCCGCGATCGCTCCCATACTCTCGACCCACATCTGACCGCCCATCATTTCGCTCAGATGATTGCTAATCGCGAGTCCCAACCCGGTTCCCCCATACTGGCGAGTTGTGGAAGCATCGACTTGACTGAAAGATTTGAACAGGCGGTCTATCCGGTTGGCGGGAATCCCAATGCCGGTGTCTTTAACCGCAAATTGGATTTGGTAATCGGGCAATGCGTGGGTTGGCTCGTGACTGATTTCCGATTCTTCCTGAGCGATCGCCTCTTTTGCACTGACCGATACAATTACCTCTCCAGTTTGAGTAAACTTGACCGCATTACTAAGCAAATTTACTAAAATTTGGCGCAACCGGCTGGCATCTCCCACAATCGAGAGTGGGGTTCCTGGATGAATTAAATATGCTAATTCCAGATTTTTTTCGGCTGCTTTGAAAGCTAATAAATCGAGGGCTTCTTCAACACAAACTCGCAAATTAAAAGAATGCTTTTCTAATTCCAGCTTGCCTGACTCAATTTTAGAAAGGTCAAGAATGTCGTTGATTAGCGTTAGCAATGCATCGCCACTGCTTTGGGTGGTTTCCACAAAATCTCGCTGCTGAGGAGTTAACTCAGTGTTGAGTAGCAGTCCCGTCATGCCGATAATTGCATTCATCGGGGTGCGGATTTCGTGGCTCATATTGGCGAGGAATTGGCTCTTAATGCGAGTCGCTGCTTCAGCCGCTGCTTTTGCCTTTTCCAGTTCCAAATTCGCCTGGGATAACTCCTGAGTACGCTCGACGAGTGCCAGTTGCGCGAAATATCGCTCGGTAATATCATCGAATATCCAGAGGCGACCGGGCACGTCGTGTACCCGCGTCGCCGTGCTAGAGATACTTAGGGTTTTTGGCGTGTCGCCTTTGAACACCCAGATCCAATTGCGAATGACTGCTTGAGGTTGGGAAAAAAACTTTGCTGCCT
>NZ_JAMPJZ010000135.1:0-9276 GCF_039961835.1 Trichocoleus sp. ST-U1 | reverse complement strand
CATCTCAACAAAAGACTTTCAGCCTCTTGTTGAGATGTCAAATGGGTTCTATAGGCATGGCAAAGCTTATCTCTGTACTACCCTCTTGTGCTGGGATGCTGTTTAGGTGATCGCTTCCTGACCCCTTGAAAATGACCTACAAGCATTTGACCTTGGTGTTCCTGCCTACCCCTTCCCGTGGCTCTCGTAGGTTGCTAGAACAGAATCCGGAAACTTCTCAACGTCTCCCCTCTATCAGGTTTCTGCGATGCGATCTCTTATAGCAGCAACGCTTGCGCGATCGCTTTCAGCCTCTACTCATCCCTACTCAATCTTCCAATTAGGCGTTAAACCCGAAGTAACTTGGCTATACATTTGCAAGACCGATGCAGAAATACGTCCTGAGAGTTTTGCGATCGCCCATAGCGCTCTTGTAAAATCATTTTCAATTGTTGAGAATTCGCCCAGGAAAAAGTTTATGGCAGATATGTCCGGTCAAGACCCCTCAGAAATCATAATGGCAACGGTTGATGAAGAACGAAAAGGCACAACTTTCAGCGGTCAGGTCATCCTTGGTATACATCCTGAGGGTGGGCAAGTCGTTTTATTTAGCGACTTTTTAATTGAAGATTATAAAGGCGAACTTACCGCTTATCTGGCAACAGATGGCGATATAACGAAAAGCATTGATTTGGGCGAACTCGATCATAAAAACCCCAGTTTTTGGCTGCCAATTCCGCCGGGAACGGATACATCACCCTACAATACAGTCGTGTTGAGCGACAAAAAAAGCAAGAAAAAAATCCTGACGATCAATCTATAAAATTTGTAACTTAGCTCGTAGTTCAGCCAAATTCGATTGCCCTCTTGTATAGAACCCATTTGAGAGCTATTCCTGAAACTAAAAGCCTTGCAGCTAGCTGGTTTTATCCCTGTTCTTGCAAAAAACAGTCGAGTTTAAGCAGGCTCTATCATTGATCGCAAAGTAACGGCTTACTTCAAAGCCTTGCACCCCAGCAAAAGATGTCAAATGGGTTCTATAGGATTCATCCGCCTCTCGCTTGACGGCTCCAGCTTCACTTTCTAGGATCATGGAGCCAGTTGGGGTGAAGTCAAACCCTGCTATAAGCAGGTAAAGCTCCACCAATGCACCGATCCTCTTCTTAACTGTTTCGTGGGGTTCCCCTGGCATCCGTCGAATCTCCAGTACTCCATCCAGGAAGGAAAGCCGATATCCTGGACGGTCTAACAATTGCTCGACTGCTTTGAACTCTCTCCAGGTCAATCCCTCAAACAGGAGGGGTTCTTCCTTTTGGGGTATTGCTATCGTTGCCGTGGTCATAAGAGTCTCTGGTCTGTTTCCAGATTAGGAGTGATGGGGTTTGGATGGCGATCGCTTTAACGTAACTTCTTTTATAGTATTTGCTTAAATCTGAACAGCTTCTAAACGATACATATTATCTACAGGGTATCTTAAGTAAGATTATTCCATGCTCGATAAAACTCTAAATAGCTCATATTTTGAGTACAATGCCAAATCAATTGATAACAATCTACATAAAACCAAGGATTAATTTCTATAGTCCGATCTACTAGATATTTTTTAAAAACTCTAATTATTTTTGAATAATCCTCTTTAGTAATAATCTTTTTTATTTTGTGAAGCACATCTGTACCATCAGATAAACCTTGACTTGTTTGAGCTAGATCCAGTAGGGTTTGGAGAGCAAAAGATTTACCAGACTTTATTTTCGCCAGTTCCTCTGAAGCTAACATACAAAAAGATGCGGTATGAGAATTTTCTATAATCATTTTTCTTAACAGCTCTTCAATAGGTGTTTGTATATTTTTATCTGGTAGTAATTGCATTAATACTACAGCACCATTTAAACGCTCCCAATAAGCTAGCTCATCTCCATAAAACACGATCTTCATTAATTCAGAAATATTTTCTGGATTATTAGGTTCGATTTTGCTCAAATTAATTATTGCTTCGTCCCTTAAAAATTCATCATCTTCATCGACTCTAGTCTTAATTAAAGCTCTTAAAGTGTTCACAGCCTCTTTGTTTGCTGTTTGTTCCAGTATATCTCCTAGTATATCAATTAACAATCTACAAAAAGATTCATTTTCTATCTTTGGAATCGTTCGTATCAAAGTATTTACAGCAAAAATATTTCCAGGGTCGATTTTATTTAATGTGCTAGCTAAAAGGTAAGTATTTAAATTTTCTTGTTCGAATTTCTCAATCTTACTCTCTAATATTTTTATTACTTCTCTCTTATCTGTAAGAATTTCCTTCAAAGCCAAAGCAGACATTCTATAATCATTTCCTTTAAGTAAACCTAAGAGTTTCTGAAGTGACATTGAATTATTAGGAACGATTTTATATAAAACTTTAGCTGCTTCTATAGATGTACTACTAAAATGACTTGTATCAATTATGTATTCTAAAACTTGTATCGCTATTGATCTACCTCCAACAAAATTTGCTAATGAAATAGCAATCTCTATAAGTATTTTTTCATTATTACAAGTGCTTATTAAGTTACTCAATTTCTTGGTTATTTTTTCATTGCTAATCCTTACTAAGGATTCCTTTGCCTGAGACGAAATCGGGTTAATAAAAGTTTTCCACTCTTTTTCCTTTGAATCAAAATATCCGAAACTCCATTCAATGATTCTATCTATAATGCTGTCCAGATATTTTAGAGAAGCAAATTCCGACATACATTCAGCCGCCAAACAAAAAGCTTTGTACCAATAAAAACTTTCTTTGCTGTCAAAATAGATTAATTGTTTAATAAACATATCCTTGAGATGAGGGGATATTTCCTCTCTTCCAGCCCACAATAAAATTACCTCTTTCCAATTAAATTCAAAAATTCGATAAGTTCCTTCCTCCGGATTGTGAGAAGTGTGATTTAGAAAATCATGCCAATCATCGATCGATAACGCAGCAAAATATTCCTGAAAGGTTGGATGAAAGAATGTGTATACTTTGTCTGACGGTTTATCTGAATCTCTAGCAACTTGAAGCCAGCCAAGATTAAGAGCTAACCAAAAATAAGAACCGTCTTCATCGGGATCGCCCAGTTCATCAAAAACTAAATTGTGTGGCAATCGAAATGGTGATGATTCCTCATCTAATGCACGACACGCTAAACGCCCAAGAGCTTTATTGAGTTTTTCTTGTTTAGCTACTGTATTTGGAAAGAATGCATAATTCAGGTCTTTCTTCTTCCACTTGCTTCTATTCCACTTGTAAAACTCACTGACAAATCGCTTGTATAACTCAGCCTTAGTTGCTGGCAAGCTCTCTTGCTCATGCCATGTCGTACAAAGCATCATCAACTGTAATGGGTTTCTGACGAGTTGTTGAAGCCGAGTACGTTCAGTGTTGGCTAACTCGGTTTTAAGACGTTCACCGCTTTGTTGATTGCTTTTACGAAATCCACTTTCAATGAATTGTTCTACTTGAGTTGGATAATGAAACTCCTTTGTGCGATAGGTTTGGAAATCTCTAAGAGCATTGCTATCTACTTCCCAAACATTGATGCGGCAGGTCAGAATAATGCACGACTGACTTATCCAACCGCGAAGCTGATTATTAATTTCGCGTAGTGCAATGCCAGACGACGCAACAATTTCATCGGCTCCATCCAGCAACAGCCACACTCGTTGTTCATTTAACTGTTTCAAAAAATCAGATTTAACGTCCTGAGTAACATCTCGCACGGCATTATCCAACCACACCTGAGTTAAGTAATCCTTTAGACGTTGCAAATCACCGTTTTTAATCAAGTCACCCAAAGAGATCCAAATTGGTAGACCAAGCTCTTTGTCTAGAATCCAGAAGGCGATGTGCTGTAAAAGTGTTGTCTTTCCGGCTCCGGGTTCACCAATGATGGCAATGCGATCGCTATTTCCCTGTCGCAATATCTGTTCCCGAAACTGCTCATACTCAATCGGCGGCTTTTCCTCATACTGCTCTATAGGTCTTGCCGGATGAACATTCTGGCTTAATTGCTCTGGCTCCTTCCGCTCAACCAACGCCAGCGAGATAAAGATTTCATCATCCAGTAAATCAAACTGCATCGCTTCTGAAGCAATAACTTCATTGGTGCTGAGCTTCTTCTGGCGATCGAGCATGGTTCGGCAAACGTACTGCCAATCAATGCTTGTAGAAGCCTGAGATTTTGCGCGTTTAGAACGTCGATACCATCTATCTGACTCGACAAGTTCCGTAGGCTGAATCTTTAAAGTCTTTGCGATCGCTTCAACTGTACTCCTGTCAACCTTTCTTCCTGAAAAAAGCTTCTTGTGAATAACGTCTGAGCTTAAATTTGCTGCTTTTGCCAAGGCTTCACGGCTCTCAATCCCCATCTCACGCATTTTCTGCTCGATAAATGCGAGTCGTTCGGGTGTAACTGAAAAGCCACGCTCTCGGCTGGAACCCATAGCATTCAATCTACTTGTAGCAATTAGCTCTACTTTAACCAGGTAAAGAGATGGACGTTTAGGTTCGTTAAGGGATGTTTGTTATCGTCACTTAGCATCCCTGGTTTGGGCTGCTCCTAGTCAGTAAGTTGGATTTATCGAGTTCAACAGAAATCAATGACAACCTTAACTTCCAATCCTTCTATGCCTAACACTCAGCCTGCCCAGGTCATGACGACGAATCCCGCTCCCATCGAATCCCCTTCCGCCTGGATGCAATATGGCACCAGTCCAACTGAAATTATCCTGGCAACAGCGGTAGTGATTGGAGCGATCGCTAGTGTGATTGGGTCAATTGCCCTTCTCCTAAAGGTTCTCGTGCCCGTGATGCAATCCAACCCATCGCAGAAAAAGGAATAGTCAGTTTTTGATACTGAACCATAACACTTCCTTGCTCAAGGTTTTGCAGGAGAGGAGCGATCGCATAGCGTCCGCTTCGTGGAGTCGGCGACAATAGAAACCTCAACTCAAGAAAGCCGCTACTTTCTCTGTAAGCCCGAATGTACAAAGAGTCGGGAGAAAGTAAGGTCATTTTGTTTAACCTTTGCGGTCATGGGCACTTTGATATGCAGGCGTACATGGACTATCAGACCGGAAAATTGATAGATACTGAGTACAGTGCAGAGGAAGTCGCGATCGCTCTAGCAGGATTACCTGCTGTCGGTTAGGGTTCTGGAAAGCTGATTTCTTGCCGCTCTCAGTTGTGTTTGTTTTATGCTCAGTGTCCCTCTGCAACTGCCTGACGCAGATATCGTATTCTACCCGTCTCTGCTGGATGGGGAGGAAAGCGATCGCTTGCTCACACAACTGACTGAAACAATCGACTGGCGACAAGACTGGATTAGCATCTACGGGCGCTCAATGCCTCAACCCAGACTGACGGCTTGGTATGCCAATCCCGGTGTATCCTACACTTACTCTGGCATCACGATGCACCCCTCTCCCTGGACGCGCACGCTACTTGACCTCAAGACAAAGGCTGAAGCAGTTTCTGGTGTGGTGTTCAACAGCGTGTTGCTCAATCTCTACCGAGATGGCAATGACAGTATGGGCTGGCACAGCGATGATGAACCGGAGCTAGGACACAATCCAGTCATTGGTTCTCTGAGTTTGGGAGGAACGCGGCGGTTCATGCTGCGGCATCGAGCCGAGAAAGGCTTGAAGCATCAACTGGAGTTAACTTCTGGTAGTTTCTTGTTGATGCAAGGGACAACGCAGCACTACTGGCAGCATCAAATTCCTAAAACTGAACGTCCGGTTCCTCCCCGGATTAATTTGACCTTTCGAGTCATTGACTTGTCAGTTCGCCTAACTAGCGAACTTGACACTGATTGAGCTTGGTAAACAAAGCAGGCACGTAGTCGTAATAGCGATCGCTAGCAAGATAAATGGCATCCGTGGTACAACTGCCACAACCGGGTTCGCTGAGCATGTCACTCAGTAAGTTTGAGGAAATTCCTGCCCAGGGAAACTGTCCGATTGGTGCGGTAGCAGTAGAATTCAGTTCTGAATCCAACCGCCATTTGGTTCCAGCTAACACTACCCCAAAAGGATTCTTTTCCGGCAATGGTTGGGATCTATACCATCCCACTGCCTGACCGAACTTCTCAACTCGTGCTTTCGGATTTTTCGTCTGGGAGGCAGTTTGCTGCCAGATGCGCTTTTGAGCGCTGTACCCAAAGCGTCCCTTACTGGCTTGCGACCAGAGGGTATCTATGGTACGAAAGTCTTCGCAGGGAAGACTATTGAGCAGAGTTTTGCTGCCGTAGAGTAAGTCTGCACCCTGTCCTTGGAGTTTCTGCAATCGCTGGAAGATGGCGCGAGTCTCCACATCCGCACCCCGCCAGTCACCGGCGGCTAAAAGGCTTTTGAGGTGGCTGTAGTTGATGCGCCATTTATTAGGAGAAGTGCTAGCGATCACATCGAAGGTAAAGCTTTTAACGGTGTCCTGATATACCTGCCGGATGGAATCGTTCTTTTGCAGGTAGGCTCCTTGTAGGCGAAATACATAGCGACCATCGGGACTGCTGAATAGCACGTTATCAGACTCGTAGAGTCCAGTGGAAGTGTAAGCGATCGCTTTCTGTCCCGCAACGGTGAGGGGGCGATCGTCATTTTGGCTGAGTTCGCCTTTCCAACTGGTGAGGGGCAACCGCTTGGAGTTGTCGTAAATAGTGATGCTGACGATCGGAGGAGTTTCAGGTAAATTCTCCCGGTTCAAAAAATCTTTCTGCTGCCAGACTTCTAGGACTTCCAGCGGGGGACTTGGCTTCGTCGATTGAGTCGTTTCGGTAGGCGTGATGACATAGCCACGCGGGGAAACGAAGCGAAACCCAAAGCGATCGCTTAGATAAAACACATCCCGACTTTGGACGGTTGAGGAGTTGGCAGCAGGTTTGGCAGCAATTGCCACAGGCGCGGGAGATTGAGTGGAGGATGTTGGAAAATTGGTACTACAGCCAATAGCCAGAAATGTCAGTAGTCCAACTGCAATAGAGCGCTTCATATCGCTAGCTTAAGTATTCTTCGATCTTGATGTCGTCTCCAGTCTGGCAAGTTTGCGATTGAATCGGTTGCTTTGTTTCAGTTTGAGATACAAAGGCATAGTGACCCGATCTCCATTTATGTGTACATAAAGATGCCACCTTTGATGATGGCGATCGCTCTTACCTAACACTTTACATAAAGCAAAGGCGATCGCTGCTAGCTGTCGTGTTACATTTGAACAAAGTTTCCAGATATATGCGCTCAACCCGTTCATGACCGTGTTTTGTTGGTTGCTAGCGAGCTACCTTTTATGTCGAGCGTTCCAGAAAAGCCACTCGGTCAACGTGAAATTTTTCTTATAGATGCTAGCGGTCAGTTGTTACCCGCAGTCGTTGAGCTTAGTTGTCAAGATTGGACTGACGACAGACGGCATATGGAATGCCGCATCAAGTTGAGGTGGGTTGGTGGCGAAATTCAGTGTATTGATTGGAATTTTTTTGAAGCTTTTAAACGAGTTCGCGAACAACTAGCTCTGCAATATCTTTACCCAATGTGTTACGGAGCAAGCCGCGAAATTGTCATTACAGGAATGGCAGCAGATATGGGTTTAGGTTTAAAAGTCTACAAAGCAGAGATTGGTAGTTTTCCTAGCCGCAACCAGCTAGTAGACATTTTTAACTCTGGGGAGGATGTCGATCCTGTTGCAGTTGAAGTGCAGCAGGAATTCCAGCGTAAATGGGGAGAATCAGTTTTAAAAAAGTAGATTTTATGCGATCGCTATGACACTTACACATGAGTTTTGAGAATAAGCGATCGCAGTGATACCTACGCGCAGCGTTGTTTTACCCATCAGCTCAAAGCAGTGTCTTACCGGCAACCTTGCCCTAACTTAAGCCTAAACACAAATAGATAACCTTCATAGTGCCATAGTGCTGTGTGCCCTAGTGCTGTCCGCACGGATAAACTAAGAAGACTCACGGCAAAGTTAAGCCGCTTTCGCTGCCGACACTCGGCTGAGCTTCGTTGTGGTGCAACACTTACAAGCCTAGGAGACTGGTAAACCAATTTGCGTGAACCAAGTGTACTTGTCTATGTAGCCACGCTGGAAACGAATTTTGCCATCAATGACCTGAAAGAAGCCACACCCGCGTAGTGTAAAACTCTTGCCGGTTGGTGGGTTACCGCCAAGCTCACCCAAGAATGTACCGCCACCGCTCCACTCAATGATGACCCACTCACCATCCTCGAAGATATTTTCAGGATGCGTGTAGTTGTCTGGAAAGGCATTGAAGAAGGCGATGAAACTCTCAAGCAGTACCTCGCGCCCTTGAAGTGGGGCACCAAAAGCAACCTGATGGTTGATGGCATCATCGTGATAAAGCTCGATGAGTGCGTAAGGATCGCGAGCGTTATAGGCAGCAACCCAGTCGTGTAGAACTTCTTTGGACGATTTCATATCGCTAATCATACCAAAGACAATTTGTACACAAACAATAGAGTTCTTAAGTGGTGACGCTTGAATCTCTGACTCTATCGTTCCATATTTAACAATAAAGTTCTTTAGTGAAACCCCTTACTCTTTTGCCCATGCTGGGAGACAAACAATAAAGTTCTTAACTGTCACATAGCAAATTGATTATATTGACTGGATCTAACGGGTCTAAAGATTTCAATGCAAGTGTGATTGCCTCTTTCACCTGCGGGGCTTCTGCCAAGTCAGGTCTGATGCCAGCTTGACGCAATAATTGCCACCGTTTTGGATACACGTTCTCTTCTCGGAAACACTCGCTAGCCCATTGAATCCGGCGAATTGCAAATTCTTCGCGAGTTTCAGCCAACTCTTCTAAAGCCTTTGTTGTACACGGCAGCTTGTCTTTTTGCGGCTGTATCAATCTGAGTTGACCCAAATCGCTAGCAATTGCTGTTTTCGTTACTTTCGTGGGGCGTTGTGGAAAGCTTTGAAGACGCTGGGCTGATTGCCTTGCCGCTGCTGCAAACTTAATATCACGCTGGTTCCAGTCCACTTGAGGAGAAAACTTAACTCTTCTCTTACGCGGTGGTAGATGAGCTTGAAGCCATTGTTGATCATAGATGTACAGCCAAGAATAGATGCTCTGAAACATCCGCTCTAGTGTAGTCCGTCCTATATGAGGATTTTCTTTAACCGCTTCTAGCCATGCCATTCGATAGCTTTCTAATACCAGTTTCCAATGAAGATGCACTAAATTGAAGAAAGCAACAGGGTAGGTGTAGGAATGGCAAATCAGTTCAAAGTGGCAGTCCAAGAGACAACGGAAGAACTGCAACATC
>NZ_JAMPJZ010000134.1:0-9606 GCF_039961835.1 Trichocoleus sp. ST-U1 | reverse complement strand
TTTTTCAGGACGTTATCGCAATCGCAGGCAGAGATTTGGTTTGCGCTTAAACCTAATTGCTGGCTTGCTGAACTACGAACTGGCACATGCCTCCTGATTCATGCAGGAGGTCTATTATTTTCAAGCGCAAAAGTTTGTTGGAACGCCTCACGCTGACCAAATTCGCCAGGTAAAGACACCGAAGGATGCGGCGAGAATGGGACGAGAGCGATCGCGGCCCCTGCGTCCCGATTGGGAACAGGTAAAAGATGACATTATGCGAAAAGCCGTGCTACGCAAATTTGAAACTCATGCCGATATCCGCGAAGAATTACTTTCTACAGGCGATGAGTTAATTGTTGAAAATGCACCCGGTGATTATTATTGGGGCTGTGGTGCTGATGGCAGTGGCAAGAATATGTTGGGGCAAATTTTAGTAGAAGTGCGAGAGATAGTGCGCCTTAGCAACCAGCAATAACAGAAAGAATCGGCTCAAGCTAGAGCAGAGCAATTAGCAGAGAGATTGCGCTCAATGGGGATTAATCCAGATGAGGTGTGAGTAGGCGAGCGCCTATGCCGTATGCACCCAAAAAGTTTGTGGCTCTGATGACCGCTCACTCTAACGACTAGATGTCTTTATAGGACATTATCTAGCTGTATTGAGAGCAGGAATCAGAGCCACAGTTTAGTTTTATCAGAAGTGCAAGCAGTCTAGGAAACTAGCACTTTATCCCTTAGCGGTTGCCACGCACGGGCACTCGGCTGAGGTAGTCAATGTCAAACGCAGAGACCCGTTGTGGGTAGTTGCGCTTGGTACTGAGCGACGCCGCAACCTCGCGGAACCGGCGGGGATCGCCTTCGGGAAGTTGCCGTTCTTGGTTCTTGCGGCTGTAGAACTTCTCCACAGTAAAGCGCCAATCGGTCTTGACTGTGCCAGCACTTTCGCGGAAGTCTTCGCCATAGCGAGGCGTCACCAGGTTAAAAGGACGCTGTTCCATCCGCTTGCGCTGGTAGGGTACGGTGAAGTCCCCAAAGTTGTCGGTATATTCTTGGCTGTTCACCAAGGCATCAACAAAACCGCTGAAGCCCAAAGTGGCAATTTTAATCGACCAAGCGATTTCTTCGGCTTTGTTGTAAGGCTCCCGACCTAAAAAACGCTTGAGACAAATGTTTACAAGGCGATAGTTGTTATTGACCGAGACAACCACACGGTAAAATGCCTCTGACTTCGCCAGACCAGCAATAAATTCCCTTACTGTAATCGTCGCATTTTTCAGCTGAGATTCTAGGGTAATCTGACGGTTGAATCTGAGGATTTCATGCTCGCTGAAGACTTGGCGATAAGCCGCCCAAATCAGCTGCTCCATTTCTATCGGTGAATTGGCATCTTCCACGCGATAGATGTATGGGGTATCTTCGTTAAGATCCGCTTTTCCAAAGCTCTTAACTCGTTGGTTTTGGGTGGTTGGTTTGTATTCAAGTAATGGCAGTGCCATTTAAAAATCTCCCTTATAAAGTGGTTGAGACTTCCTATTTTCCAGCATCGGGGTATCCTCTGGTCGATGGAATCCCCGTGCTACCGGAGAGGAAAACTTACTTGCGAGTTAATCGACACTCGTGTCTCTTGCGCTGTATTATCCCGTGTCATGTCGGGAATTTTGATGTTAGCCGTGTTAACGGTAACAGTATTGGTGACAGCTTTCGGGTTGATTGCCCGTGCCATATCCAAGAAGTTTTGCACATTGCCCCATTTGTAGCGTGCACTTTCTTCCTTATCGCGCCAGTAATCGGCGTAGCTAGGCGTCACCAAGTTAAAGGGTCGATCTTTGTAGCGACGACGCTGATAAGGCACCGTACTGTCGCCAAAGTTAGACTGATACTCCTCACTATCGACTAGGGCATCAATGAAGCCGCTCAGTCCCTTAGTGGCAATCTTAATTGACCAGGCGATTTCTTCGTCTTTGTTGTAGGGTGCCCTGCCCAAGATCCGTTTGAGGCAAACTTCGACGACTCGATAGTTGGAGTTTTTCTCAACAACCAAGCGGTAAAATCCCTCAGTCTTCGCCAAACCTCGGATGAAGTCGCGCACAGTAATGGCGCGGTTCTTCACTTGAGATTCCAGGTCAACCTGACGAAAAGAATTGAGGATTTCGTGCTCGCTGAAAACCTGACGGTAGGCTGCCCAGATTAATTCTTCAAGGTCGCTATTGTCAATGCAGTTTTCAAGGCGATAACTCCGGGGAGTATCTTCGTTTGGCACTTCGTAACCCGATACTCGCTGGTTCTGCGAACTGGGTTTGTATGAAAGCAAAGGGATGGACATAGGTAAATTGTTAGTTCCTATCTTGTTGGATTGCTAATTGCCATGAACCATGAACAATTAGCCATTAGCCTTTAGGCTTTGGGCGTTGGATAAAGGTAGCGGTAAGGAAGGGCTACGTCGGTGCGACCTACAGCAGGTTGCAAGTTGGCAGCTTTGCTCCTCGTGTCGGGAATCTCCATGTTTTTAATTTGAGAGAGTACCCGATCTCTGGTGCGCTGGTAGTTGACTTCGCTAGGGGCAATACTCCGAGCCATTTCCAAGAAGTTGTTTGGAATTGCTTGACGAACCGAGGTTTTACCCGCGGCGTTTTGACCCCCCACTTGGAAGTAACTCCGAGTATCTAGACCCATCATGCGACCGCGCCAGTAATCACTGTACCGGGGGTTGACCAAGTTAAAGGGTCGCTCGTTAAACCGGCGGCGCTGATAAGGTACAATCTCATCGCCGAAGTTCTGGCGGTATTCTTCGCTATCAACAACGGCATCGATAAAGCCATGCAATCCCTTGGAAGCAATTACAATTGACCAAGCAATTTGCTCGTCTTTGCCATAGGTAGCGCGTCCCAGAAACCGCTTGAAAGTGATGTCAACTAAGCGGTAGTTGGAGTTCGTGTCTGCCACCAACTGCCGATAAACATCGGACTTGCCCAATCCTCGAATAAACTCGCGCACGGATATGGCTCGATTCCGCAGTTGAGATTCTAGAAAAGGTTGGCGGTAGCTTTCTAAAATTAAATGTTCGCTGATGATTTGCCGGTAAGCAGCCCAGATCAAGTCATTAATTGCCGTGTCTGAGGTTGCATCTGTCAATCGATAAATCTGTGCGTCGTCCTCATCAGGTACTTCGTACCCTTCTACACGCTGATTCTGCGTGGTTGGTGTAATTTCAAGAAGTGGAATTGGCATATTTTTTGTTGTTAGTTGTTAGTTGTTAGCTGTTAGTGATGAGTCCATGAATAAAAGACGAATGAGCCTTTGCTAAGGACTCATCACTAATGATTGGTGAGCCAGCTGAACTCTGGCACGAACTGCTGGGTCATTATCTAAAGCCATTTCCGCTAATCGCTTTTGGATGGACGGGCGGACTTCCAACTGAGTGGAGAGTGCTTGCAAGCCGACGACAGCGGCGTAGCGAATCGCCCAGTCCTGGTCTTGAGAAATGAGCAGCAGGGTTTCCAATGCCCTAGCGATCGCGCTTTGAATCTGTTGGGCATTCAACGTGTTCCACCGGAGGTTTCCCAGCCCTTTCGCAGCAGCGCGGCGAACGCTGGGCGCGAAGTCGGTGACTGCTGCCTCTACTAAGATGTCTAAAGCGCGGGGGTCGGCGATTCCGGCTAGGGCACGAATCGCATAAGCCCTGGCACCGTAGTCATAGGCGTCCAGTTTTTCCAGCAAGGGTTGTACGGCGATTTCCCCTAACTGAATCAGCCCTTCTACTGCTGCTACTGCCGCTCCTGGGTTGTTATAACCTAAGACGGCGATCAGGGTAGGAATCCCAACTTCTAGACGGGCGGCAGTTAAGGCTCGGACTGACGCCACCAAACGTCCGGGGGAATCTGCCTGTTCAATGGCACGAATCAGTTCTTGGGGCGAATCAGTCATTAGTCCATCATCGGCGCTCGGTGGTCAATGGCGAATTGCGAATTGTCAATTGCCATTTGTTAAGTAGCTGAGCATAAATAAACGAAGCAGTAGGGTGGGCACTGCCACCCGTGCCGTGCAATGGGTGGGCAGTGCCCACCCTACCTATAGGCTACGTGCTGTTTAAGTTATGTCTAGCTACTTACTGATTGCTAGTTGTTAATTGCCATTTGCTACTTGCGATTAGCCATTAGAAAACGACAATTGACTATAACAAAGCATCCATCAGGGTCATCACCCTGATGGCGTCAGCAGATAGCGAATTCGGTTCATCTGGGTGTAAAGACGCGATCGCTCGTGCCTGTACGTGTTCCAGCAGCCCTTTGAGGGCAATGAGTTTGAAGCTATTTTCGGTGGCAGCACTGGCGATCGCTTCCGCTGCTGGCAGATAACCAATCGCACCCAAGTCTGATAATACGATGCGGCGCAGTTGCAGATCGCTGCCTTCCAATGCTTGAACCAAGCGTTCCCCATAAACGGAATCTTCCGTTAACTGGTACATTGCCCGCGCTGCTGCATATTGCACCCGCGCGACAGGATGCTCCAGAAACGGTTGAATCTGAGCAGTTGCTTCCGCCGCTTGAAGTGCTCCTAAGGCTTCCAGCGCTGCTTCATAGGGTTGTGTCAGATGAGGTCGCCCTGGTACTGGCAGAGCGGCTACCACACCCCCTTCTAGCAGTTGCATCAGTTCCGGAATGCAGGTGCGATCGCCTAGCATTCCCAAAGACTGAGCTGCGGCTTCTCGAACATAGAAGTCGGAGCAGCGCAAACAACGAATCAGCCCTGGAACGGCTCGGCGATCGCTTAGTTTCCCTAGCGCTCGTGCGGCATTGCGACGGAGGGGGTATCCACCTAGCTCTGTCCGATCCGATTCATCCTCCAAAGCTGTAATCAGAGCTTCTACAGCAGCAGACTCGCGCACGCGGAATTTACCCAGCCACCAGGCAGCATAGTAGCGGAGACTTAAATCTTCATGGCGGAGATTGGCAATTGCCTGCTCCACCGTTAGCGGTTCGCTACCCGGTGGATTTCCGGACGGTGAGTCTGATTCAGAATATCGATCGGGATTAGGCGATCGCATCGTAGGAGTGCAATGACTTGGCTTTTACGAACATGGCTGAATGGGCTTTCTGGGTAAGCTGAATCGGCTTAGCGCTTGCCTTCAGCGTCATGATTTTGATGGGCTGTTGTCGCTTGGCTTTTAGCTTCGCTGTCTCCATCCAGAGTTAAAGGCTGAATGTTGACGATTCTGCCACCCATGCGGTTAATCCGCTGCATTTCTTCATTCATGCGGCTGTAGGGCACTGTGATATAGAAACTGCCACTACGGCGAATGGGATAGCTGAGTTTGTCAGATTCGTAAGTCTGACGTAAACCTTCGACTTCGTAGCGAAATACCCGATTGGCAGCGTCACCCAAAGTACCGCTCCCAAGTGCAGTTTGTCCAAACATCGTTGAAATAGCTCCTGTAATTGGGTTGAAAACAGTTGAGGGGGTGATGACATGAAACTTGATAGTTGGTGTCATCACCATTGTCAAAAAAGATTCATTCAAAAAAGACTAAGTGCGATGACACTTAGAATCTGCTCACCTTAAGCGGGTGAAACGCTGACAATTTTGCCGCCCTGTTTCGTAATTTGCTGTAGTTTTTGGGACAGCTGCTCGTAGGGCACTAGGAAGGCGTTGCTACTGCGACGGACTTTCGGGTAGCCTGGGCTGAGAATTCCAGACACTTCAATGCGATAAACCCGTCCGCTTTGTTCCTTAGTACCGCCGAGGGCTTTTCTGGGGGCTGCGTCTTGAGGAATCGCTGCCGATCTCCAGGACGAAGAACTGCCAGAGGGTTGGAAAATTGTAGAAGCCTCATTTCGGCTCAATTCGCCCATCAGTCGGGGAGTTTTTCCTCCAACTTGGGAGCGATCGCTATTCGCATAACCCCGATACAGGCGGAACATACGAGTAAAGCCGGTCGTTCTCACTCCCGGCTCTACCATAAATCCACGATAATAAGGGACAACGTTGTTTCCGAAGTTGGCTTCATACTCAACGCTGTCGATGTAGGAATCGATTTCTGCGTCGTACCCCTGTTCCTCATAGATATTGAGGTGGGAGTTTATCTCATCCTCTGCGTAAGGTGCCCGCCCTAGCAAATGCTTGTAGTTGAGTTCGATCAAGCGGGTATTGGAATTGCGAAAGAAAAACTTGTTTTTGTATAGATCTGACTTAGCGATCGCGCGGACAAAATCTCTTACCGTTATATTTCCTTGCCGAAGCTGCGATTCAGCATAGGTTAGGCGTTCCGACTTCATGATGTAATCGTTGCCTAGTACCTGACGGTAAACCGCGCGGATTACCGCTTGCAGATCGTCCTCTGTCCAGTCAGGCCGCAGTTCCACCCGTGTTTCATCAAATGCAGAAAGACCTAGGCGGCCTGCTGCTGCTAAATTCGACGCCACTAAACCGGCCATTCTTGCTCTCCCAACGCAACAACTTTTTAAGATTTTTATACTCAAATTGAGAAAAACAATGCCCGGAAAAATTAGCAACTGCTAGCAAGCACGCCAACACTCGCTGATTCTTCCGGGCACCGCACCTGAATACTAGCTCAGGGCGTTAATGGCGTAGTCGATGTAGGTGTTGGCTTCGTTAGCAGCTTGACCAGTCAGACCATGATTGGCCTTGATGTTCTTGAGGGCTTCTACGTACCAGCTGTTGGACAGCTCGAATGTGCGGTTGATTTCATCCAAACCGGCAATCAGGTACTCGTCCATTGGACCTGTACCACCAGCAACTAGACAGTAGGTAACCATCCGCAGATAGTGACCGATGTCACGGGCACACTTGGATTTACCACGAGAGTCAGAAGCATACTGAGGCCCCTGCATCTGGGTGGTGTATGGGAACTTTTGGTACACGGCTTGAGCAGCACCATCAATCAGTTGCTGAGCCTTTTGGGTCAATGCACGGGCAGCTTCCATGCTGGCAGCGGCACGCTCAAAGCGACCGTTAACAGCAGTCAGTTCGGTGTTGCCTAAGAAACGACCTTGGGTATCGGCTGCGCCGATGGCTTCAGTAATCGGGGTCTTCATTGTTGAGGTATCTCCCTAAAAGTGTTTGCAAAGTTTTCGACTAAACAACGCGAATGTTCGCGTCTATCCAACAGCAAGCTTGCTAGTTGTTCTTAAGCAACAGCAGATGAGGCACGATCGAAGTAGCTAGCTACTTCAGACATCAGTTGGCTACAGTCGCCCTTGGTGATGCCATTGGGGTCATTAGCGATTTTGACCGCAGCTTCTTTCATCTTTTGGACGCCAGCAGCAACAGAACCACCAGGAACGCCTAGAGCTTGGTAGGTTTCGCGTAGACCGTTCAAGCAGCGATCGTCCAACACGCTAGAATCACCAGCAATTGTGGCATAGGTAACGTAGCGCAGGATGATTTCCATGTCGCGGAGGCAAGCTGCCATACGACGGTTGGTGTATGCGTTTCCACCTGGTTGAATCAGTTGAGGCTGCTCTTCAAACAAAGCACGAGCGGCGTTGGCAACAATGCTGGAAGCATTGCTGGTGATGCGGTTAACGGTATCCAAACGCTTGCTGCCATCCTTGACAACATTGGTCAGGGCATCGAGCTGCTCGGTGCTCAAGAATTCACCGCGGGCATCAGCCTGAGAAACAACCTTGGCGAATGCATCTAACATGAACTCAATCTCCTACTACTGATTTGGATGAGTGTGGTTTTTTAAAACGTCGATATTTGTCAAGCAGAGCTACTTCAATCTATTGAATCAGCTCTTGGATTGGTCAAGCCCAGACATAAGTCCAACACGCTTTTTAAGTCGCTCTCCCATCCCTTCTGTTACTTTACCTGCAACAAATTGGTTTTCACAGAAATATGAGAAAAGTCCGTGCTTTTATGAGAGATTTGCAACCTTGATAAATCCGTGTCTTGTTTAACTTTTGTCTGTTATTGATCCCTCCGGTTATTTTTATACAACGCCTTCGCAGCTTTGTTTTTTAAGATTTATTAAGCAATCTCAAGAGCCATGAATAAAAGCTCAAATCCTTACCCTTCCAAGGGTCTTGGATTTTATTTCCCACATACTTCGTTACAATTCTCCAAGTATTTATACTCAAAAAAGCCAAGGTTTTTGTTTTTATGGTTTTTTAATATTTGTTTAAAAAGTTTCTCGGCAAGGGTTAGGGGTTTTTTGGAACTAAATGTAATTATGTAGTTTTATGTAAATATATAAAGCCTTATCGGTCTATCGATTGTGGATTAGTGGCAGCAATTCGTCTTCGCAGCACATCGAGAAGCTTTACAAATGCTGAGGGTAGGGGTGCGATCGCTTCTATCAACTCCCCGGTTACTGGATGCTGCAACCGGAGCCGCCAAGCATGGAGCGCTTGACCGGGAAGATTGACGCCGACTGAGTGACCGGAACTGTAAACGGGATCTCCCACAATCGGATAACCGATGTAGGCGCTGTGAACGCGAATTTGGTGGGTGCGACCTGTTTCGAGTTGGAAAAGCATCAACGTGTGGTTTCCCAGGCGTTCCTGCACCCGCCAGTGAGTCATCGCCGCTCGTCCCCCCTTCTCTAGCGGTACGACAGCCATTTTTTTGCGATCGCCTGAATGACGACCGATAGGCTGGTCAATCGTGCCGCCCTCAGCGCGGGGAGAACCGTAGACGACGCCCAAATATTCCCGGCGTGCGGTTTTAGCTTTTAGTTGAGCTTGCAAGTGTTGGTGGGCTTGGTCGGTTTTGGCAACAACCATTGCCCCCGTCGTATCCTTGTCAAGACGATGGACAATTCCCGGACGTTGCACCCCGCCAATTTCCGCGAGAGGACAGTGGGCTAAAAGAGCGTTGACGAGAGTGCCTGCTTCGTGTCCTGCGGCTGGATGAACGACTAAACCCGCCGGTTTGTTGATGATAATTAGGGAATCATCTTCATAAAGAACATCTAAAGGGATTTCTTCTGGTTGCAGGTCTAGCGATCGCACTTCTGGAATCGTTAAAGATAGGCGATCGCCCATTTGCATGGTTGCTTTCTTGGACGTGCAGACGGTGCCGTTCAGTAGCACGTTGCCGTCTTCAATTAGTCTCTGGATGCGCGAACGGGATAAATCTGGTAGTTGTTGGGAAAGATAGCGGTCAATGCGACTGCCTGTTTCTTGAACTTCGAGAGAGATTGAATGGGGGGAATTCACGAATTCACTGTTTAAGTTGGAAACGAACCGCAGAGGACGCAGAGGACGCGGAGGAAGAGAAACAGGAACAAAGGTTAGTGAGGGCGGCGCAATCGCATTTTGGTACGAGTGGGAAGACTTGTTTCTTAATAGTAGCAGTGTAATTACTGCATCCTAGCCGAAACAAATTTACTTTATTTTCCTAATTTCCACTCTTTTGCGCCTGGTAATTTACTCAATTCCTCACTAATAATGTCGCGCAATGCCTTGGCTGAATTGGAATAGGTCAAGCTTAGAAGTTTATTTGCTGCGACAATTATCTCCGTTCTGCTTACCATATCTTGTAGTTGAAATGGGGTATAATTCCCATTTAAAACTTCCACACTTGCCGCGAATATAGCATCTTCAAAAGAATTTTCCAGGTAAGATTCCCATTCATCCTGGTTAATATAGAAGGAAGTTTTATTTT
>NZ_JAMPJZ010000133.1:0-9701 GCF_039961835.1 Trichocoleus sp. ST-U1 | reverse complement strand
GGCAACCGGATCGATGATTAGGTCGCAAATTCTCAGTTCTAGGCGATTAAGGTCGTAGGGGCGCTGGTTGCCATTTGGTCGCACGGATGACCAGAGGTGGCGGACATTTTGCATTGTCCCGGCGGTTAATTGGGCTTCCGTCCACTGGATAAAGTGGGCGTGGCTTTCAAATAAGGGGACGCGGGCTGGGGTTTTTGGAAACAGTCCCCAGCGAGTCGAGTGATAGCCAGTGGCTTTCCCATCCAAAAACGGGGAAGAAGCACTGAGAGCGAGGTATAAGGGTGCTTCTAGGCGGACAAGGCGAATCGCCCGCATCAGGGTTTCGGGATCGCTGATGCCAATGTTGATGTGGACGCTGGCGGTGACAACTTTGGTGCCGTAAGTGTTCTCAATGTAGTCGTGGTAAGGATTGCTAGGGTCAGAGCGCCAGAAGCGATCGCTGCCGCCTAAAGACAGCGTACTCCCCGGAATCAGGGTGTAATTTCCCAGGCGTTTTAGATACTCTCGGAGTTGCCGTCTAGGGCGTAGCAAGGCACACAATAATCGGTCGTAACAATAAAAGGGTTCTGTGATATATTCCACGTTGCGGCTATCCGGCTCCCGCATGAACCCGTCTAGGTCTGCCACAATCCGATCGGATAAACCCACAATGTCACCATTGGGGGTGCCGGTATACATTTCAATTTCAAAGCCTTTTGATAGCAAGGGGTTTTTCCTCAGATGAGTGAGTACGAAGTACGGACACGGGATACCGCTACCGTTAAAAAGTGTATCGAGGAAGACGAAATGGCTCCTCTGCCCTTAGTCTGGCATCAAAGTTGGTACTGATGATAGACAGTGGTGGCGGCTCGGTGTAGCAAGGAGTGCCGATAAACGAGGGAGTCAAGATCGTCAGCATAACCCCCGCCAATCACACAGGCGACTGGGTAGCCGAGTGCCACACAGGTACTCAAAACTTGCATTTCCCGACGGAAGATTCCGGTGTCTGTGAGGGCGAGTTTGCCCAAGCGATCGCCAGCATGAGGATCGACCCCAGCATCGTATAAAACGAGATCCGGCTTGACTTGTGACAGCAAATCTGGGAGATATTTTGCCAAGGTTTGCAGATAGGCGTCATCTTCCATCCCTATCGGGAGAGGAACATCTAAGTCACTTTGTTGTTTGGTTCCGGGAAAGTTAACTTCGCAGTGCATCGAGAAGGTGAAGACGCTGCTATCTTCTTGGAAAATCACGGCGGTACCGTCGCCTTGATGGACATCTAAATCCACGATCAGGATTTGACGCACCAGTCCCAGATGTTGAAGCACGCGGGCAGCAATGGCTAAATCGTTGAAAATACAGAAACCGGAACCATAACTGGGAAAGGCGTGATGAGTGCCACCCGCAGTATTGCAAGCTAAACCGTGAGTAAGTGCCAGTTTAGCGGTGAGAATCGTACCGCCTACTGCCACGCAGGTACGATTCGCTAATGCGGGACTCCAGGGCAATCCGATTCTTCGCTGGGCTTTGGCATCGAGGGTGCCTTCACAGTATGCTCGGACATATTCTGGGGTGTGAACGAGTTCTATCCACGCTAGTGGAGGAGGTTCGGGCGGATGAATTTGCTCTGGATGCGCTACGCGATCGCTTAAGAGCATTTCGTAGAGTTTGCTGAATTTGGGCATGGGGAAGCGATGCCCTTCTGGGAGAGGTACGACATAATCCGGGTGGTAAATAATTGGCAAGTCCATATTTAAAATTTTGAACTGCCAAGCGGCAAAGGAAGAGAGGATTTCCGAGGCAATTTTCCTCAGACGCTACGCGATCGCAAAATTTTCCAGGCAAACCCACTAACCAGGCAACCTAAACCAATACTGAACAAGATGACAATAACCAGATTCGCCAAGGGGATGACTGCGGATAGTTGGTTGTCGATTTGGTTAGGGTAAGGCTGGGTAAAATCTTTTACCAACGCCGAGGAAGCAGAGGCGGCGACTGAGGCGGTTCC
Source organism: Trichocoleus sp. ST-U1 (assembly GCF_039961835.1). Classification (NCBI taxonomy): domain Bacteria; kingdom Bacillati; phylum Cyanobacteriota; class Cyanophyceae; order Leptolyngbyales; family Trichocoleusaceae; genus Trichocoleus; species Trichocoleus sp. ST-U1. The sequence goes on along the minus strand of NZ_JAMPJZ010000133.1, from coordinate 7,714 downwards.
CACTCCCAGACTGGCAGCGGCGATAATATTTTCCAGATTGCGATCGCGCTTAGCTTGTTCAATCTCGACGATGCCTCGAATCGTATTAATCACATCTTCAAGCACTCTCAATGCAGGGCTAAAGCTGGCACGATCTTGTTGGATTTGAATTTCGTATTGCTTGACTATTTGGTTGAATTGTGCCAAAAAATGCAGCTCGGTTTCTCCATATTTGCTAGCTTCTTGAAGCAGGTAATTTAAATGTTCTTGGTATTTTTTCTGATAGGTTTCAATCGCGTGCAATTGAATTTCTAGATGATTTAAGTCTGAAGCATACTGGGACAATATTTTTATATTGACTTCTAAAATTCTCTGCAATTCTTTTAACGGTAGCTGCTTGAGCATTTCACCCGCTTGAAAAATATAGCCGAAATTCTCTTGCAATTGCTGTCTGAGTTTCTGAGCTTCACAATAAGACCAAATAATTTTATTGCGGTAGTAAAACAACTGCATCCAGACCTCAGAATATTTAGCAGCTTCAGTTTCGGCGGCTACATCGGGATAAAAGATAACCAAAACATGGTGATTCTCTTCCATGTCCCAACGCTGGGGAGATAGCCACACTTCAAAAACGGTTGCCCCTAAAAATTTTCCTTTGCTTGGCTTTTGCTGTTTCCATCTCCCAAACTTCAAAGTTTCGTAAGCTTCTTGGGCGAGACATTCTAAAGGGGTTTCACAGTTTCGAGGCAAAATCCCAGACACGATCCAGGTTTTTCCAAGATTGCCTTGTTTATCAGCAGCAAGATGTTTGAGGGTAGGAAAGCATTTAAAAGATTGCAGATAGTCTCGATCATTAATGTGGCAATTAAACAAAAGCCCATAACTATCGCTAAATCGCACGGGATAATAAAAGCCTTTGACTGGATATCCTTCAGTGCGAGCTTGAAAAGTATAATAAGCTTCAGTTTCCCCCGCTAGGCGCAATAATTCTAAATATTCTGGATCGTTATAATTTGAATCGTCAGCAGCGACAAGAATTCTTTGCAATTCTAACGGGAAGTTATCCCAAAACGCGAGCTGATTTTGGTTGATTTGCCCTGCATCGTCTCCCAAGCCGTTTCTCCGGTGGTAAACAAATAGATCCAGGTTAGGAAGAAATAACAGGTTCATCGGAAGAGTAAACATATTGCCACCATACCTGGCGATTTAAATCACAGCGATGTCAACCCTACTTCAGAAGCAAGGAAGTAGAAGTTGCGAGAACTTTTAAACAAAGCCCGCTGGCGCGGACTGAGAACCAATATAGAGTGTATGACGAAACCTGCTCAAGGTAGATTTAGAAGCGATCGCAAAATCTGGCGTAGCATCTCTTCCCCACCCAAAATTCATCCGATTTTAGACTTGAAGATAAGGCAAGCGAGCGATCGCTGTAGATACGCCGTATACAACACCTCGACATCTTTGTGTCACAGCAACTCCCGGCAAGGGAGGACGTTTAAACTGGATGGAGAGAAGAGAAATCAGCAAGTGATGGGGAGGGAGGAGAGAAAATGCAACACAAAATCGTCTGGGAACAGGGTAGCAATAACCCTGACAATACCAACAACTTCGCTACCATCCGCGAATGGTGGGCAAATCTCGCCGACGATAAAATCACTTGGCGACAGCGAATCATTCCTCAAACGGGCGATGCTACCGAACTCGATTGGGAACCCCAACGCTTTGACGAAGTATTTGAGATTCAAATCCCTGAGATTCGCGGTATCACTCTCTACTGGCGCAAAATCAACGAAGATCGAGAACGCAGCACTACGCCTACCAAACTCGAACTTGATACCCTTCGCCAGCAACTTTATATCTATCCCCAATCTCAAAAAGAACTTGTCATTCGGGTAGGGATGCCAGAAATCACCTATCAAAAGATTGAATTTAACTCTCCCCAATTGCAATTTGCTGCCAAGGAAGGTGAAAACCACATCCTCACTCTGCGAGATACTCAGCAACAGTTGGAAGTGAAAGCCATTCTCAGCCCAGAAAATTTGAGACAGTTGATCGATCAGTTGAAGCAACAATTGTCGTAACTACGCTGTATCTTTTTTCTAGAGGTCGCGCCAGCAGATGAGATAAATCGTGTCTCTACAATTGTCTAGCTGCGATGTGTAGCCGCGATAGGGGCAACCTCCAGAGTTGCCCCTATCACCAGTCTCATAACATATACAAATAGATTTGAGATAAAACTATCAACATGAAGCAATGGATTGTCCCGATTGCCTTTATTCTTAGCGGATTTCTCGTTGGGATAATTTTTGATAAATTTTTTCTTCCCAGACTCAAAAGAATTGCTGTTAAAACTCGGTTGCCAGGGAATGAAATCGTTTTTCATTCCTTGCGTGGTATCCCCAAAATTTGGTTTATTGTTGCTGGCTTTTACGGAGCCATTTTTACCCTTCAACTAAATCAGGTTATTCCTGACCGGATTTCTGGCATTTTTCAGAATATTCTGACTGTTATTTTCCTCTATTCTGTCACCTTAGTTTTAGCCAGACTGACGGCGAGTTTTGTTACGATATTTGGTCAAAGAACACCCGGAGTTTCAGCTTCATTACTATCTAACCTAGCCAAAATTGTCGTTCTGGTTTTGGGAATCTTGATGATCTTGCAAACGCTAGGGATTTCCATTACACCTATTTTGGCAACCTTGGGAATTGGCGGTTTGGCAGTTGCTTTGGCATTTCAGGATACCCTATCTAACTTATTTTCAGGATTATATTTGATTATTTCTGGACAAGTCAGAACTGGCGACTATGTAAAACTAGAGACGGGACAAGAAGGTTACGTTACCGATATCACTTGGCGGAATACGGTGATTAGAGAACTGCCAAATAATCTAGTCGTTGTGCCTAATACAAAACTGGCTTCTGCCATTTTTACGAATTACCATTTACCAGCGAAAGAAATAACTTTACCGATTCAAGTAGGTGTCAGTTACGATAGCGACTTGGAACACGTTGAAGAAATAACGGTTGAAGTTGCTAAGGAAGTAATGCAAGAATTAGCAGCCGATATTTCTGATTTTGAGCCTTTTATCTTATATCAAAACTTTGGAGAATTTAGTATTAATTTTACAGTGTTTCTTAGAGTTAATGAATTTCTAAACCAACGAATTGCCAAGCATAAATTTATCAAAAAATTACACCGACGCTATCAACAAGAAGAAATTACTATCCCTTTTCCAAGTAGAGAAGTTTATGTAAACCAGAAGGGAAATAATATTGCTAATGAGTAACATAAACGCTGAACGAATAGAAGCCGCAGCTATCCAATTTGGATAGCTGCGGCTTTCTTTAGTCGTCAGACTAACGATTACCGACGATTACCGACCCTGACGACCCGGACTGCCAGGCGCTGCGCCTGCTCCTTCGTCGTTACTGGGCTGGTTCCGATTGGAATTGCCTGGATCGCAACCTTCTGGCCCATTACCGACCCCTTGGTTGCAATTCTGACGCTGATTCGTGCGTTCGCTCCCCTCTACCTCACGGTTATCGCCAGGGACGTTTTCTGGCTTGGGAGTATCAACTTCGCGCACTGTGGGGGGTTTCGCACCTTCTCCCGCCACGTATGGCGAGGCGATGTTCTGAGCCTTCCCAGTGCTGACTAAGGCTTGGTAGAGGAAAGCACACACCTCTGCACGGGTGGCGACTTGATTGGGTTTGAGTGACTGGACATTGGGATAGTTCACCACCAGACCCCGTTCTGTCGCTGCTGCAACCAAACTGCGGACGTCGCTAGGGATGCTAGCGGCATCGCTGTAAACTTGCAGTAGCGTCTGGGTGGTGGTACTGGCAGAAGAGTAGTTCATTCCCTTTGCCAATGCCACTAAGATATCCAGACGAGAAAGCTTTTGGGTGGGGTTGAATGCATTGCTGGAAACAGCGCCTAAAAAGCCCATTTCATAGGCTTCTTGGATAGCACTGTACGCCCAGTAATCCGAGGAGACATCCCGGAAGGCGATCGCATTCCGCACTTTATTCATCTCAAACGCTTTCCGCAGCATTGCCGCAAACTGGGCGCGAGTCACCGGCTGATCGGGTCGGAATCGACCATCGGGGAAGCCTTCGATAATTTCTAACTCCGCCAGTTGGGCGATAAAATCTTTTGCCCAGTATCCCTGCGGAACATCGGGAAAACTCGTCTGGATGTTTCGAGTGACTCCCACGTTTGCATATCTTGCCAGCAGCTGGCTGACTTCGTAGGTCGCGTTCTCGGCTTCTACCCCAATCACCTGCACCAACTGACCGGGAGCTGATGTCAATAAGGCAGCCATTCCTGAACTGTAAACGCTCATCGTCTCACCCGCCAGCATTGATTCACCGCTGGTAAATGAGCTGGAATAAACGCTAGTCGCCGCCGAAGTCGAAATCTCGCTCGATTGGAACTGGCTGACGTTAATTTGCTCGACGCTGCTCAGGAATGTTACCCGTTCCTGAGAGTCGATTTGGGTGTAGTAGTTGTAGGCGGTGGTACCGCTATCGATGTTGCCATCCATGTCGGCATCAATGCCGTACACAGTCCGCACTACGCGGGTTTCAGACGGATTTTCTGACAAAATTAGGTTAACGGCGGCGTTTTCAGACAAGCATTCAAACTCGCTGTACCCAATCAAGCGATTTTGGTCGTATAGACGCACGACCACGCGATCGCCCGGATTCACACCTTTGACAAACTTCGCTTTTTGCTTGATTTTGTATCTGAAGTCGCCGAGATACTGCTCTTGGGCATAGCTGTTGCCTTGTTTCGACTTCACCGACACGCGAGTAATCACCTCTGTGAGGCTGCCTGCGGGTTGCAGAACGGCAAGACTAAAGTTGCCTGCGGATTCGGTCATTGCCACCGTAGACCGCTGTTCTGTGCGGACGGTACTCCTTTGCTCGGTGGTTTCCGTGCGACGGGTTGTTGTCTGTTGCCCAGTGGTGGTACTTTCCGACCGGAGTCGAGCCGTCAGCGTCTGGGTCGCTGCTTCATCCCACTTCACCACCGTTCCAGATTCGTTGGTGCGATAAACCCAAAATCCCTGTTCTTTGGCGCTACCGACCAGTACCAGCCAGCCGGGAACCAGTGCCTCGGTGCAGGCAACACCTGCTTCTGCTAACTCCAAGCAACCATTTGACCAAGTTTGCTTCGCCACCTGAAGGATGGTTAAGTCAGAACTTTGCATTCCTGTCCGTTGGGCAGCATCCTTTAAAACAGCTTCAGCAACCGCTGTTGGCAGCTGGGCGGTATCGTCTTCTGCTTGGCTGAGCAGATTTCGACCCGATAAGGGCAGATTGCCCATTGTTTGTCCAACTTGCGCGATCGCAGGGGCAACCGTTGTCATACTTAAACCGGCAGCAGCAAAAACCAGGCTGCCTAAAAATACCAAGGAACTTCGCTTCATTAATCTCTTCTCACACCTAAACAAAACGGGTAGCGTGACTTTTCAAGTCGGTTAGATGTTCCCTGGTTTATCTCTTTTTAATGATAGAGACTATTACGATAGAAAAATAGTTAAGGAATCTTAATAATTATCGTGACGACTCAGCAGCTAAAAACAGGAAGCACTTTTGAAAAACTCAACTGGACTTGGCGCGGCTACCGGATTCAGTACACAGTCATGGGCACAGGTCGCCCTCTAGTGCTGATTCACGGCTTTGGCGCTTCCATTGGACACTGGCGCAAGAATATGCCAGTCCTCGCCGCTGAGGGCTACCGAGTATTTGCCCTAGATTTACTCGGATTCGGCGGTTCGGACAAGCCAGCCCTCGATTACACTCTCGAATTGTGGGAAGAACTACTCAAGGATTTCTGGAAAACTCATATTCAGGAACCGACCGTCTTTGTCGGCAACTCGATTGGGGCATTACTCAGCTTGATGGTAGTGGTGAATTCTCCAGAAATTTCCGCTGGTGGCGTGCTGATTAACTGCGCCGGGGGCTTGAATCATCGCCCTGATGAGCTGAATTTCCCCCTGCGGCTGGTGATGGGAGCCTTCACGAAGCTGGTCAGTTCCAAAGTCGCTGGCCCGTTCCTATTTAACCGCATCCGCCAGAAAGATCGTCTCCGTCGCACGCTCAGACAGGTCTACGTGAACCCTGAAGCCATCACGGATGAACTGGTGGATATGCTTTACGATCCTTCTTGTGACACGGGCGCTCAGCAGGTTTTTGCCTCAATTCTCACAGCACCCCCTGGCCCTAGCCCAGCTGAGTTGTTGCCAAAAATACAACACCCGCTGCTGGTACTTTGGGGAGAAGATGACCCCTGGACGCCGATTAAGGGTGCGACGATTTATAAAGAGCTAAGTGAGAATGGGCAACCCGTGAAGGTTGTCGGCATTCCCAAAACGGGTCACTGTCCCCATGATGAACGTCCGGACGTGGTGAATCCTTTGATATTGGATTGGTTGGCGCAGCTGAGCAGTCAATAAAACTTAGTCAGTAAAAGTTTCGGTTCAACTGTCGTTGCACCGACTTGTGCATTTGAGGTTCTGAATTTAAGGTGCTGAATTTGAGGGAACGCGATCGCACTCGCTTCGAGATCGCGTCCCCTCGCGCCTGATTCACCTAACGTTACATCCAACCTCTTCGCTCCTTCCTTGCCTTCCTGAAAACAAAGGAAATTAGGATTACTCCATTCACTGCCGATCCCGTTCGCGGAAATCAATCTCGGAGCGGACAGACTCGTGGGGCGCGAGCGGTTTAAATGGATAAAGCACGGCTTGCTGTGATGAGGAGCATCCAACTCATCACGACTATAGTTAGGAAGATGCGGTAGGAACCATAAATGCTATATCGCAAAGAACCAGAGGGGCTGATAGCGATCGCGCAGCTTGCCCATGCGTGGGTATCGGGTCAATTGGCACAAGCGTGGGGAAATGAGTATTTTGGGAAGTTGGAACCTAGAAAAGAGGTTTGCTTAGGTGCCGAGCAACATGATATTGGCTGGCTGTCCTGGGAAAAGACGCCTACCTTCAACCCAAAAACAGGTTTGCCGCACAGTTTCACGGAATTACCGAGAAAAATCCATATAGATATTTGGTCAAAAGCCGGACAATTAGCGATCGCTCAAGGAAGATATCCAGCGCTGTTGGCTTCCCTGCACGGTACGCGCCTCTACGAGCATTACGACTCTAGTAACGACTCCGCAGAAGATATCCAGCTTGTGCAGGACTTCCTAGGGCGCGAACAGGCTTTCCAGAAGGAATTAATTGACTCCCTCCGCAACGATCCGGATTACGCACCCTACAGCACACCAGAAGCGATCGCCCGAAATCGGCAGTTAGTGGGAATCTGGGATTGCTTATCCCTAATCCTGTGCATGAAGTTAAGTAAAGAACGTTCAGTAGAGAAGGTTCCCACCGCTGAGGGTGAAATTACCCTGAAGCTGACGCCACTAGCAGGCGATCCAACCCAGGTAGCGGTAAGTCCTTGGCCTTTTTCAGAGAACGCGGTGACGCTGGTTTGCGAAGGACGCTATCTATCGGAAACCTTCCCAGACGAGGAGACGATGCGGAACGCGATCGCGAAAGCACCTTGGGTGACGATTAAAACTCACCTGCATCCCGTGTAAGCACCGACTGGATTATGTATAGCAATCGCCAAGGTAATTAGGACGACAAGCATAAGACATGCTCGATTGCATCTCGCAAACAATTAAACTGGTCGAGTTGTTTGCGGATGCGGCTCTTGAGCCAAGACCA
>NZ_JAMPJZ010000132.1:0-9763 GCF_039961835.1 Trichocoleus sp. ST-U1 | reverse complement strand
GCCCAAAAATCCGAGCGCCTTGCAACACCAGGAACGGCTTGATCAACTCAGAGGGTTGAAGTGGAAATGGCCCCAAGGCTATCCAACGGGTTGCGCCATTGGTGGTGGTTCCCACTCCTGGAATCAGGGTGATGAAAATCACTCCCAACAGGAGTATGACAAACCAATCAGCGATTTCTAGAACAGAACGTAGGGGGAAGTTCACCACCAGGTTAAATGCTACTAGCCCCAGGATGACTGAGATGATTTGGCGCTTAAAGTAGTACATCCCATCTCCAAACTCAGCATCTGCGCTGGGATAGGACGCCGAAAATAGCACGACTAACCCGATAAATAGCCAGAGGAAGGTGAGCCACCGCAACAATCTGGCATCTATTGCCCAATCCTGGGCAGAGGAATTAAAAACAGGAATTAGCTGGCGTAAATTCACAGCGACTTGGCGTATAGGTAACATTCAGCGGCAGGGAATCACAAAGCGATCGCTTTGACAGATGCACGGAGTGCTGCTCGCTCCCCAACATTAGCAGCGGTACCGACCAAAATGATAAGGCGCTTTGCCCGATATCGGTTCATCCGCTCCCGATTTTCTTTGCTTTTCTATAAATCTTTCTGACATCTAAGGGCATCAGGCGATCGCTTTCTAAATCAAAAATTTATTAATCTACCCTCTAAATTAAAGCTTTCAAGAAGATTGCTTCACTGACGATCTTTGTATTGAACTTAACCGTATGATTACCGAATCAAAATTCTAAATTTCAGTGGTTTAAGTAAAAACGCGACCTTATTACTTCGTAATATCTATCGCCCCTATTACGTATAATCACGCAGACCACTTAGAGTTTTGGATTGAGCAAGCTGAAAAAGCTCAATTAGCCCCCAAGACTACAGAGACGATTCCCTATTTCCTATAAAGTTGAGCGAGATTACTTAGAAATGCAGGTCAAAACTCATCCTCTCAATGTAACGGTGCTGACTGTCCTGGTGTTGGCAGGATTTATCGGCATCGCCTCCATCCTATTAGCTCTCGTCAGCTCATCTTCACTCTACTCATCTACACATCCAGTGGTGATACCTTGGATAGGCGAGCAGCATCGATGTGAGACAAGCGGTAGAACTTGGAGAGAAGAGAGCGAGGAAGAATGCCTGGATTACGAACACAGCGCTGAGTTCTAAAAGAATTTGGCTTAACAGAAATTCCGGAAAAATCCTTGACAAGAAGTCAATAAATGCTTACCTAGCAAACTTTAGTCGTTGTTTTTAATCTAGTTCTTATATGATTCACAAATTACTAGCAACAGAATCGCTCTAGGCGTCTGCTGAAAAAGGGAGCTTCGGGAATCGAAGTGTAGCCTAATAAAACGAATTGCTATCGAAAGCGGCTATTGAGCCACAAAAAAAGAGGTCCTTAAGACCTCTTTGCATTTGAATCTTATCTAAATGTTGAAAATTCCGTAAACAAGCCTATTTCCGCAAATTAAAGTAGACCAGTATTTACTCCTGGCTTACCAGTAGCCAGCTCAACCTTAACGATTTTTCCACCCATTTTCATAATCCGCTGCTGTTCGCGAAACCAATTTTCGTAGGGAACGAGTTTCGTGAAATAAGTGTTTTGCAATTCCCGCTGAGTCCGGATACGGGTCTGGCTGGGAACACAGGCAGTAATTTTAAACATCCGCATGGTTAATTTCTCCTAGTCAGGTGGTGAGGAAATTTTTGATCTCAATCAATCTTTGGATTGGCGTATCTAATTAAGACACCGAAGGCTGGGAGTCAAGAGTCAATACTAGACCGCTAAAACTTATCAACTTAATTCGACAAGCCTTTGACGAGCTAGCATTCACTCCAGACTTCCCAGACTTCACCAGACAAAACGCAGTCGCTTAAAACTTAAGCGATGAACGAGCGCTTACGCTTAGCTCAAGCCAGAGCAGATGTAGTCTAAATAAACGCCCATTTCCTTACCAGCATCAGCACCCACCAAGCTGGCGGTAACTTCTTTCATGGCTTGGATAGATTGCACAGTAGCGGAGATGGGAACACCCAAGGAGTTGTAGGTTTCCTTCAGACCGTTCAGCACGCGCTCATCCAAGATGGATGGGTCGCCAGCCAGCATGGCATAGGTGGAATAGCGGAGGTAGTAGTCCAAGTCGCGGATGCAAGCAGCATAGCGACGGGTGGTGTACATGTTGCCACCGGGACGGGTGATGTCAGAGTACAACAGGGACTTAGCAACCGCTTCCTTAACGATGGTGGCAGCATTAGCGCTAATGGTGGTTGCTGCACGAACGCGTAGTTCGCCAGTGTTGAAATAGCCCTTGAGCTTTTCCAAAGCACCAGTGTCAAGGTATTTACCTTGAACGTCAGAGGAATTGATAACAGCAGTAATTGCGTCTTGCATTTTTCTTGTTTCCTTATCTTACGTAGTCAGGTTCTAATCCTTAGCAGGGGAAGGGAAACACCCTACTGCATGGCACCAATCACGTAGTCGAAGTAAGCGCCTGCTTCAGAAGCATCTTCGCCAGACATCATGGAGGAAGCAGCATTCTTCATAGCGCGAACGCCTTCAGCAACTGCGTCAACCGGGGTACCCAGAGACTTGTACATTTCACGAACGCCAACCAAACCGATTTCTTCAATCGGGGTGACATCACCAGCAACGACTCCGTAGGTGATCAGGCGTAGGTAGTAGTCCATATCCCGCAGGCAGGTAGCGGTCATTTCTTCACCGTAAGCGTTGCCACCGGGAGAAACAATATCAGGACGCTTTTGGAACAACTGGTCGCCAGCTTGCTTGACGATGCGCTCGCGAGAGTCGGTCAACGTTTGGGCAATCCGGAGGCGACGCTCACCGGAGGTCACAAAGTTCTTGATCCGGTCTAGTTCGCCTGGGCTAAGATAACGAGCCTCGGCATCAGCATTCACGATGGATTTCGTGACGATACTCATTTGTGGATTCCTCCAATCAAAAGAAAAGTTTTACCAGATGGTTTGAAACTGGCATTCGCCAAGGAATGTGGAAGCCTGTCACTGCTACAAGAATACTTGTTCGGTATCTTTAGCATTTTTCAGTGTAACCATCCGTACACACTGCCTGGGACTCAGCTACCTTCCGCAAATAATTTTGCGGCATTCTGTTCACATTCCAGGTCTCTTCTTAACACTTTTTAATATTGTTCCTCATTTTGGGGCTTTGAGGGCGATCGCAGCGGGTTTCGCTGGGGTCAGTTGGTCATCAAAGAGCGATCGCTTGCTTGGGAGGGGAGCGATCGCTGTCAGGATTTTTGAATTTTTGCACCCCTGAGCATCAATCACCTTCTCTTCCCCCTTGTCCTCCAAATCTTCGCGGCTCCATAAAAATGCGATCGCCCATTCCATGCCCTAATCTGTTCTGCTGATTCAGCTTTAGCAGAAACTTTAAGGGATTCAAGTTGTGGACACTAGATGAGCCACTTTACCACAATGCAGTTGGACAAGGTTTTGCAGTGCGGTTATTGGGGGAATTTGAACCGAAGAATTTATCTTATTGGAGGATGCTCGACAAAAAGCGATCGCCTCTTCTATCTCTATTTCTTTGGTTTCTGGAGCGCTTCTGCGTTTCGATAAACTCCCCGCGTCATCCAGAGCACAGAGCAAAACTTCCGATTCATTAGGAATGGGGAACGGGTCATCAAAATCACCCATTCCCCATTCCCGACTCTCGGATTTATCGGCTCAAGCGATTACCGATGTAGGAAGGCGACATATCTGACCAGGATTGTTTCACCAAGTCAGCTGCTGCTTTCACACTGCCCAGATAATTACCCGCTGGCAGGGACGGGAAGCGGTTGTAAGGCACCACATCCTCGCCGAAGTAACGGGCATACTCAGGACTATCCACCATTGCCTCTACAGCCGCCTTCAAGCCGCTATCCGCCAGCAGTTTGTTGTACTGCCGGATTTCACCTTGGGTAGCGGGTGCGCGTCCCAGCAGGTGCCGGAATAGGAACTCAATCACCTTGGTGTTGGGATAGGGGGCATAGAAGCGACGGCGATAGATATCGGAACTCGCCAGACTCTTCACAAACTCGCGCACCGAGATTTCACCGTTGCGGAGTCTGCTATCGAGATCCGAACGGCGCAGTTCCCCAGGAACTTGACCGCTGAAGATATCCATCACCTGACAGTAGATGGCATTAATCACCTGTGCAGATTCACCCTGGTTCATTCCTGGGTTCATCCGGTAAATTCGAGCAGGCTTACGCCGCGATGTCCCAACTCCAACTTCAACGGATTGCCCGTCACCGTTGGTAAAGGAACGACCCAACTCGATAAACAGCGGCTTACTCATGTCGCGCTGACGAGCTTTTGCAGCGATATCTGCGATCGCTTTACCCATCAGCGGCATCTTCGCCACATCCATGCGCGACTGCACCGGCTTGAAGCTGGGAACCACCAAGTCATCATTCTGCTTGGTCAGTTGGTTATACAGCTTCTCGGTATTCGGGAAGTTTGCCGCTGGCAGGGTCGGGAAGCGGTTGTAAGGCACCGTATCTTCTCCAAACGCCTGGGCATACTCTGGGCTATTCACCATTGCGCCCACAAAGCCCCGAAGCCCTTCAGATGCAAGGATCTGGTTATACTTGCGAATTTCTACTTGGTCTAGGGGTGCCCGTCCCAAGAAGTGCTTCGTACCCAACTCGATCACCTTAGTGTTCGGGTAGGGAGTATAGAACTCTTTGATGTAGAGGTCTGAACCTCCCAACGCCTCAATAAATTCCTTGAGGTTGATTTCACCATTCCGCAGCTTGCTTTCAAAGTCGCTGAATTGGTTCTTCACGATATAGGGTTCAATATCGCGCTCGAAAATTTGCCGGTATGCTGCCCGGATTGTGTTTTGCACCAACGCTTTGTCGTTGGTTTCTGTCAGCTTAAAGACCTTGGTTTGCTCGCGCTTCTTGCTGACACCCTGGTTGATGCGGAATTGAATGTCGGGTTCTGTCCGCAGCTGCGTGACTTGACCGAGTTCCACAAAACGAGGGGTTTCTTGCTTCTCAATTTTCAGAGCTGTGTCGGCAATGCTGCCAATCCGAAGGCTACGCAAGCTGACTCCAGCTGGTGTCAGATAGCGCTCGTAAGGAATCGTATCTTCCCCAAATGACTCGCTGTATTCGGGGCTATCGATAATCGCGTCAACCAGGGCGTAGAAGCCTTTTTTGGCGCAAATATCAAAATACTTGTTAGTTTCCTGACGTCCATAGGTGGGACGACCCAACAGACGGCGGTGGATGTATTCAATCGACTTGGTAACGTACAGCGAAGTCCAGTACAACTTGCGGAACAAGTCAGACTTAGCCAGAGCGCGGATGAACTCCCGCACTGTGGTTTCGCCGTTCTCCAGCTTGATTTCCGCCACCTTGAGGCGTTGACCTTCATAGACATCCCGCCCAAACACTTGTAGGTAGGCTGCCTTGATCACCGCTTGGGTGGAACTTTCGGAGTATTTAACGCTGGAATTCTTCACATACCGTTTGAAGGATGTGCCGCCGTTCCCACCTGGACCGGGGAGTTGATCCAGTTTAAACACTTTCGGACCCAAGGAACCCGGAGCTTTGGGACGAGCTGCTGGGTTGCTCAGTTGGTTGTCAATTCCTGGACCTTGGCGGATCAGGATGCGACGAGTATCTTTACCAAACGGAGCAGGACGGGTGTTGGGATTCTTGGTTTCTTTGGGGAAGATTGCCCCAAACTGAATTTCCAAGGGGTCGTTGCCGGAACCATACGGATGTTGGTCGGGCAGCGGTCGCTCGTAAGCAGCAAATGTGGTGAGGAACTGCGGTACCTTGCGGAAAGGCGCGCTGTAGTTCAACAAATCTTGCTGCGGTCCCCAGTTGCGACACTCCTGCGCTTCTTGACCTAGACCCCGGATGTAGGGCACGGTTTCTTCGCCGAAGTAGTCGGAATATTCCTTAGAATCCACCAGGGCATCAACGAGACCGGGTAGACCTTTGCTGGAAACAATGGAGAAGTATTCTTGGACTTCTTCACGGCTGGATGGGCCACGACCCAGGAAGTGACGGAATGCCAGTTCCAGAGCGCGACTGTTGATATATGGCTCGTAGAAGTTTTTGCGGTAAAGAGTAGATTTACCCAAGCGGCGGATAAATTCTTTCATTGAGATGTCGCCATTTCTGACCTTGGATTCTAAGTCAGAGATGCCAAGGCTGTAAGCGCGAGTAATGTCGCGCTCAAAGACTTGCCGATAGGCGGCTTTGATGATTTCTTGCTTTTCCGAAGATGACAAACCGGGCTTCATGGCGTACTTGGGACGCCGCTCGGCTGAATTGAAGTAAATTTGGGGCAGTTGCAGACCTTGCTGATCGCCAGAAGGACGCTGCCGCACTTTGTCGGAGGGGGTGGGGGCGCGGAATTCGCTAATCAGCACTTCAAAGTACTGGTTGACAATCGTTGTCCCTTCCTCGTCGCGCCGGAAATAACCCAAGGCGGCTGCCCGCATTTCCTGCAACGCCACAATTGTCGCTTCGCCGGAGCAAGCATTTTCAATGATTTCCCGCAAACCCCGCGTGTTAACCGCGATGATATTGGGGTCTCCGGCAACAATTGCGTAGGTCAGGTAGCGCAAGAACCAGGATAAGTCCCGCAACGACTTTTGCATATTGCCCGGACCGTAGCGGGCAACGTTGATCGGTCTGAAACCCGCTGGGGTAGGACCGCCGCCGCCTGCGCTGAAGAGCGATCGCAACCCCTGCAAAAAGCCACCGCTGCTTTCCACATAGGTGACATTTCCCAGCGCCATCCCTTGTTTGACATCCGGAACGTTCGCCGTCACCAATTCGGGTTCGCGAGGCTTTTCTAAGAAAGCCATCGGGGAACCCCCGACGAAAATGCGGTTGGCAGCACGGGACACAATCAGGTCTGCATTTTGGGTGAGCGTTTGAGCAATCTCAAGACGCTTGCTGCCGGAACTGAAATAGCTCTTCAGTTCATCCAGCTCACCTCTCCCTAAGAAGCGGTCTTGTTGTTCCGCTTGCGAAATAGTTGCAACTGGTACTGTTTGATATAGTTGCGGACGCGCAACTGAGCTTCCACCACTTGCCTTAACACTCATTGGATCTCAAAAGCTCCCTATCTAAATCGTCACTGCGTTAAACATGACCAGAGTGCCACTGATGAATGATGAATTGTGAAGGTTGAGGGATTAAAGTTAACCAACCGCCACGGGAGCGACTGACCCGGAGAAAGTGGCTTTTTCCCTACGGCTTATGGCTTATCAACTTCATTCTTGCGCCTTCAACATCTCAGCGTTCATCTTTGAGCCTTTATCCTTTAACTGCCTGGGGTTAATCAGCTCAGTTTTTAGATTAAAACTTTTCGGGCTTCTCAGACTGGTTTGTTAAAAAGTGTGTAGAACCCTATCTAGGTGTTCACAAGGTCATAATACTAAATGGCGGCAGATTCCCTGAGAAGAGCGATAAGTTTTGTTACTTAAGACGCCGTCTACCTACAGATGACCTGCCCGGACATCTCTAACTTTACCCTTTAACGTGATATGGAAATCAGGCAGGATATCAGTTCCGCCGTCCAACGACTTTACGATACTTACCCTTTTCCACCAGAACCTCTGCTGGATAGTCCGCCTCCCGGCTACAACTGGCGCTGGAATTGGCTAGCCGCTTATCATTTTTGCACCCATCAAACACCCCAAAAGCAGGATGTCCGCATTTTAGATGCCGGATGTGGCACGGGTGTAGGAACAGAGTACCTAGTTCACCTCAATCCGGCGGCTCAAGTGGTGGGAATTGATTTGAGTTCGGGCGCTTTGGAAGTGGCACGAGAGCGTTGTCGCCGTTCTGGGGCAAATCGCGTCGAGTTTCATCACAAGAGTTTATATGACGCGCAGGAACTACCGGGTGAGTTTGATTTAATCAATTGTGTTGGGGTTTTGCATCATTTGCCCGACCCGATTCGGGGAATTCAATCCCTAGTGGCGAAGTTAGCGCCGGGAGGCTTGATGCATATTTTCGTTTATGCTGAGCTGGGGCGCTGGGAAATCCAGTTGATGCAAAAAGCGATCGCACTGCTTCAAGGCGAACGGCGAGGCGACTACCGCGATGGCGTTCAGGTGGGGCGTCAAATATTTGCCGCTTTGCCAGAAAATAATCGGCTTGTCAAGCGAGAAAAAGAGCGCTGGTCTTTAGAAAATCAGCGGGATGAGTGTTTTGCAGATATGTACGTTCATCCCCAGGAAATCGACTACAACATCGACACTCTTTTTGAACTCATTGATGCTTCGGGTTTGGATTTTGTCGGTTTTTCCAATCCCAAAAACTGGGAATTAGAGCGACTCTTGGGGAAAAATCCAGATTTGCTCAAACGGGCAAAAAAATTAAGCGATCGCGAACGTTATCGTTTAATCGAATTATTAGACCCAGAAGCAGTCACTCACTACGAATTTTTCCTAGCACGTCCTCCCCTATCCAAAGCAGATTGGTCATCGGATGAGGCACTGTTAGCAGCCATTCCAACGCGAAACCCATGCATGGATGGATGGCCTAGCCGCTGTCTGTTTAACTACGATTATCAGATTGTCAATTTGTCAGAGGGAGAGTTTGGATTTTTGCAAGCGTGTGATCTGAACTCAGAAAAACGTCGAAGCATAAAAGAAATTTTGGCGAGTGTTTCGTTAGAGTTGGATCTTGTGCGATCGCTCTTGGAACGACAGCTAATTATGCTGACACCGAGTTAACAAATCGGTAATTGTTAATGGGTAATAGGAAATTCATGACGATTCATTCCCTATTACCTATTCCCATTGCCAATATTTCATATATCAATTCAGCTTGCCTTACATTAGTTACCCTGGTTTGGCTGGGGGTTCCTTGGTTCTGCTTCCCAAATGATCTCTCGTTTTGGCTCTTCGTTGTTGTCGTCTGGACTCTCAGCAGGCGTTGGTTCTGGGATTTCCGCAGGAGTCTCAGCGGGGATTTGATTTTGGGGTTCTTCCGGAGTCTCAGCAGGCGTTGGTTCTGGGACTTCCGCAGGAGTCTCAGCAGGGATTTGATTTTGTGGTTCTTCTGGAATCTCAGCAGGCGTTGGTTCTGGGACTTCCGCAGGAGTCTCATCAGCAGGGATTTGATTTTGTGGTTCTTCTGGAGTCTCAGCAGGTGTTTCAGAAGGCGCTTCATCTCCTGCTTCAAACTCAATCGTAATAATCGGTTTAGCCTCCTGATAGATAAAGGCTTCCATATCTCCTATAGGATTTCGGGCACTGTTAAGGCTGTCACCATCGTAGGGGGGAGTGCCATTGAAGAATTTTTCAAGCCGATAGGTTTGAGCCACGGCTGGTGAACTGATAAAGGCACTTAATCCAATGATGCAGATTAACCCTTGAGTTTGAGGTTTCATTTAACCAATACCTCCTCAACTACAGCTACCTGTAGTCTATATAACCACCAAAATTAAACGAAGTTTCCAGTTTATATCCTTTAGTGACTTCTGTAAAACTTGAACAAAAAAATTAGTTCAGATAGAACCGGCAACGGGAAAGACGTGATTGTACTCCTTTAAGTATTTTTTCAGCATCAAAGAATATTTTGATAAGTGCTTAAGCAAAATTAATTACATATTCGGTTCCGACTTTTTTTAGCACATTTTTGACATACTTTACTAAACTTTTCCAGTCCCGATAAGCCTCTATCTCTATCCATTCATATTTCATAAACTTCCATAAGATTTCAATTAAGTTGAGTTCGGGTGAATAAGGGGG
>NZ_JAMPJZ010000131.1:0-9968 GCF_039961835.1 Trichocoleus sp. ST-U1 | reverse complement strand
GAATGATGCCTTGCCACGGGTGGCATATTTAACGTTTATAGATGGATTCATTTTTTTGTGTTATGTCTTTGTGTTCCTATCTCTCTTTATAGTAATCCTGGTACATTACCTGAGTACAACAGGAAAAGAAAAAAAAGGATTCATGGTTCAAAACAATTCTCGCTGGTTTTTCCCAACTACATTTAGTATCAGTAATCTCCTATTGATAATTTTGATTATGCTGACATAAGGGTTAAAGTTTTATGAAAAATAGCATTCTAAGGCGGCTTTCTATTAGCGAGACAAAATTCGATTCAGGTACTGCAAAATGGCAATGGTGATGGCTACGCTGAATGCGAAACCTAGCCACAAACCATCCGCCACCACTGGCGGTTGATCTAATGCCCAACCACCCACTGTAGGGCCAATGAAATAGCCGATTGCCCAACAAAGAGAATTGATTGAAAAATATACGCCACGTTGAGATTCGGGGGCTAAGACTGTAATCAGAGAAGATGCTGAGGGAGTGTAGGAGACAAGGGCGATCGCAAAAACTCCCATTGCTAAAATTGCCCACAATAACTGACTTGATGCTGCTACTCCTGTAAACCAAATTAAGCTAAATCCTAATCCCCAAAATAGGGCGGAAATGCACAAGGCGTAGGGATGGCTCAAACGTTTAAATATTCTGACAACTGGCAGCTGTAAGAGAATGGCTAAGACAAGGTGCCAGGTAAATAAAGCACTAATGGTTGTGGGGGAAAATCCTTTCCCGGATTCTTCTACACGCAAGAAATTGCTGAAGTACAGGGGCATTGTACTTTGGGTTTGCGAGATATAGGTGGTGAAGATGATGTTCACTAAGCAAAAAATCAACAGACTGCGATCGCGCAGTGCCGTTGCCCAACTGCTAAATGCTTGTTGTTGGCGTTCTCCTGGTTTGTAAGTTTCTGCGATCGCTGCATAGACGACCCCAAAGAACACCACAAATGAAATCGCATCAAGCACAAATAGCTCTCGATAAGCCCCCGTGGTGCCAATTAATACACCTCCCAATACAATTCCGATGCCCATCCCCAAATTGTCTGCCAGTCGCGTTAGGGCATAAGCTTCATTGCGCTGCTCTCCCTGTGTCAAATCTGCTACTACGGCTTCTGTGGCAGGCCAATATAAACCGATGCCCATGCCCATCAGCAAGTTACCAACCACGAAAATGTGAAAATTGTTGCTAATCGCCAAGACTAGGGAAGCAACTGCCGAAACCGCGGCTGAGAGTAACAGGGTGCGTCTGCGTCCCCAAAACTGCGAATCTGCAAACGAACCGCCCAAAATACGCCCAACTACGCCAGAAATGGAGGCGCTGCCTAAGCCAAGCCCGACTTGCGTGGCGGAGAGTCCCACTTGATTGACAAAAAAAATCGGGGCGTAAAACAAAGTAAACCCAGTGCCAATCCCGGATAAGAATCGACCAGCGGCAAGAATCCAAACTTGGGAATTTAGCTGAGGCAACCAGGACGTGGCTTTGCGGAAAAATGTCATGGGGGAGAGGAATTAGAGGGATTTCTGAAGGCAATTCTGCGGGTAAACGGACTTGTCGCGTATCCACTTCAATACAGAATTGCTTGAATTGAGCAGAATCGGTTTTTCTCAGGTGATAAAGAAAGATAGTGAAAGCAAAAACGCGATCGCGCGATTCCTCTCAAGCTTTCGGTTCAAGCTTTCGGTGCGATTGCTCATAGCTCTAACCTCAGATAGAGACCACCCTAGCTTCTTATCGTTACATTTAGTTACATAAGCTAAACATTGCTTAACAAACGTAGCGATAAACCCGGAGTTCCCACCATGCAAGAGACACAGAAAGTAACCACTCCCGTCATGGACGATCGTAACGCTTGGAGATACGGCTTCACTCCTCAAGCAGAAATTTGGAACGGGCGTCTAGCGATGATTGGCTTTTTAGCCGCTGCGCTGATTGAAATCTTCTCAGGTCAAGGCTTCCTGCACTTCTGGGGTCTGATCTAGAATTAATTCCCTCCCATTCTCGTCATCATGTCACCTCAAGTAATCCGCCTGGGAGTTATCAAAACGCTCCCAGGTTTTTTTTATCTTCAATTGTCGCTAAGGAGTGATGGGAAGCGATCGCTCTCTATCCCCCTAATGAACTCCCATATAGGAAAATAATCCAGTAGCCAAATCCCAAGCAATGAGCAACGTGAAGCCATTTCTCTTCTTGACCGATTTAGACAATACCTTAGTAGGCGATGACGAGGCTCTAGAAGAACTCAAGCGCCACCTGAGCCAGCATCGGCAACAATACGGGACAAAGATTGTTTATGTAACAGGTCGTTCCCCCGTCCTCTACCAAGAACTGAAGACCGAACAGGAGCTATTAGAACCCGATGTCCTCGTTCTCTCTGTTGGGACGGAAATTTACCGAGATGGCAGCGATACACCAGATCCAGCTTGGGTAGAGCAACTTTCTCACAACTGGGATCGGGATTTGATCGTCGCCACAACCGCTCATTTTTCTGACCTCGTTCCCCAACCGCCATCCGAACAACGCCCTTTTAAAGTTAGCTACTTCCTCGCCGAAGAAGCCGCCGTTGAAGTTCTCCCTCAGCTAGAAGATTTGTTGGAAGAACGCAAGCTAGATGTCAAGTTGGTCTATAGCAGTGGCAAAGACTTGGACATCCTACCTCGCGGCGGCAACAAAGGAACTGCAACCACGTTTCTGCGACAGCAATTTCAGATGCCTCCCGAACAAACCGTTGTTTGCGGTGATTCTGGCAACGATGTCGCCTTCTTTCAGTCCGGTGAGGAACGAGGAATCATTGTCGGGAATGCCCAGCCAGAACTGCTAAAGTGGCATTACGCCAATCCTTCGATTAATCGCTATTTAGCAAAAGCGGATTGCGCTGGAGGTATTCTAGAAGGTCTGAAGCATTTCGGCTTTTTAGAATGAACTTATCCTACATCCTCAACATCTTTGCATGATCGGCTATCTCAAAGGGACGGTAGCTGGCATCCAGAAAAGCACCGCCAATCGCGTCATCCTGATTCTGGAAGTCAATCAGATTGGGTACGAACTGCATATCCCGCCGCGCCTGGAGGCTGAGCTACCAGCGGCGGGAGAAACGGTGCAAGTTTTTACACACCAACAAGTTCGAGAAGATCAAGTCCTCCTATATGGCTTTGGCTCCGCAGCGGAGCGGGATTTATTTCGCGCCCTTGTCAGCGTCAGCGGGATTGGTGCCAGAGGTGCGATCGCCCTCTTAGACACCTTAGGGCTATCAGATTTAGTCCAAGCAATCGTTACAGGCAACACCCGAACTTTAGCGAAAACTCCAGGCATCGGCACCAAAACCGCCGAACGTCTGGCGCTAGAACTGAAAACTAAACTTGCAGAATGGCGACACTCGGCAGGGGTCACTAGCACCGCGACAGGCCCTTCCGCCGCCATTTTAGAAGATGTGGAGATGACGCTACTGGCTTTGGGATATAGCAATAGTGAAGTATCGCAAGCGATTTCTGTCGTCAGACAAGATGCTCTGTTAGCGAAAAGCACGAATGCGGAAGATTGGATTCGAGGCGCGATCGCTTGGTTGAGTCATTGACCTCCTCCCAGCACTCTCGTTGGAGTCCCGATTTAACTCAGGTTTCTAAATTCACAATCGAAATTCCTACCTGTAAGGAATCGGCACTTCAACTTAAACAGATCAGAGCCAACCTTTAATTTCTACATCAGTGAGCGATCGCTCTAACTTGACATATTCACTTTTGGTCGCTTGTAGAATATGTTTCATCATCACCGGCTCTCCGGCATTGGCTGCTAGAAAAGCGGCATTCAAGGAAATATTGCGGATATTTCCTCCCGCTACATTTAGCTTTGCCAGCTTGCTCATATCTAGCCCTTCAGTCGGGGTCTTTTTGGGGAAGATCCGCTGCCAAATTTCCGCTCTTTGGCTGGCATCGGGGAAGGGAAACTGCACAATAAATCGGATGCGGCGTAGGAAAGCTTGGTCTAATGAACCTTTCAAGTTAGTCGTCAAAATCGCCAAACCCTGATAAGCTTCCATGCGCTGTAGCAAATAGCTAACTTCAACATTAGCGTGGCGGTCGTGGCTATCTTTCACCTCAGTGCGTTTCCCAAATAAGGCGTCAGCTTCATCGAATAGCAAAATAGCACCGCCTGCTTCAGCAGTATCAAATATCCGCCGCAAGTTCTTTTCGGTTTCTCCAATATATTTGCTAACGACTGCACTCAAGTCGATGCGATACAGGTCTAACCGCAATTCCTTCGCCAGTACATCTGCTGCCATTGTTTTACCTGTACCAGAAGCCCCTGCAAATAAGGCGCTGATACCTAAACCCCGATTGCTCTTACCAGCAAATCCCCAGACTTCGTAAACTTTAGCGCGTTGCCGAAGATGAGCGGAGATATCACGCAGAATCTGGCGTTGTGCTTCTGGCAGCACCAAGTCGTCCCAAGTAGAAGTTGAATCAATGCGTTGAGCTAAATCATCTAAGCGTGGACGTGCTTGGACGCGACAGAAATCCCATAACTGATTTTGAATTGGAGAATCTACTTCAATTTCTAATTTTTCACTTTTAATTTTTAATTGTTCGCAGGCAGATTGAATGGCGGGACTGCTGAGATTGAATTGAGAGACTAGCTCCTCTACGTGTCCGTTTAGTTCAGCAGCGACTGAGCCTAGATTAGTTTTCCAGATAGCAAGTTGTTCGCTGCGGGTAAGTTTGGGAACGTCGAAGGCAATGAGGGGGCGTTGTGGTGAATGCAGCCGTTCTTCTGTAGTAATAATTAGTGGGGTCGTGGTGCCTTGAATGAGCTGCAAAATTGAGGTTGCTCGGACTGAATCACCCGCATTGAAGCGATCGCAATCCAGCAACAGAACACTACCTGTCAAGGCGACTTCGCGTTCCCAGCGTCGGAGTAGCTGAATCAGGTCGTCCGGATCGGTTGGTAAGCGATGGGCGGATATGAGTTTTAAGGGATGCCCCATGAGGGCGCAGGCAGCGACAGCGATTGCCCATTTGTCGCCTACGTCTAAACCACACAGTTGCGGGATAGAGAAAGTAGAAGAATTTCCCGCTTCAGACAAGATAGCTGCTAGCCTGTCTGCTAACTGCTGGTGGGACGGTTGTAGGGGTGTATGGCAATACGCTTCTACAGGCAAGGGCTGAATTAGACTCATCAGGCGATCGTCCTGATACGGTTCGCCAAAGAGATAGTGCAGCACGCTCTCATCAATCTGCAAAGAACAGAAGGTAATGACTTGACCTGTACCGACTTGCAGTAATTGCCAGTGACGCAGAGGTGCTTGGGGGGTAAAAGCACTCCAATGACTTTGGGGAAACACTTCCAAAGCTAAACCAAAGGTCGGATAAGCCATTTCCCGATTTCCTTGAGCGTTAGCGCACAGGGCTGAGAAATTAGGAAAAATTGCCATACCGACGCACAACAGCAGAATATTGCGCTCGAAGGGAGACAGGTTGAAGGTAGTGCAGAGTTGCTCTAATGCTGGGGGGGTTGACATAGAGGCAGCGATCGCATCTAAATTCAATTGCTCGTCCGCAACTGCTTCAACGGCTCGATTCTGCTGGCGATCGATGTACTGCTCTAATCTCCGATGCACTCCCGCTACTGCGGTCATCAGATAGTGGGAATTGCTTTTATACCAGCGGTCGGTGGTTGTGATATTCATTAGTTTTCTGACTTCAAACCGCCATGAGGAAATTACGGATTTATCCTCTAGAACTAAACACCTTCAAATTTCTCTGGATTGATGAATATATTTAGTGGCAAATTCAAATCGTAAAGTTAAGTATTTAAGCTTAAAAAATCATTAATTTATTTTGTAGCAAATTCGGTTATTCTAAGCCCCTTTTCATGACAGCCCGCGTAGGCAAGCTTTGTTTGTGTGGTTCCGCTCCTTTTCATAGCAGCCTGCGTAGGCAGGCTTTGTTTGTATAGTCGCGACTTTAGTCGTTTGGCTAAAGTTTCGGGATAAAGGAAAAAGGCTTTTAGAACCAGCTTGGCTATTAAAGCACAACAGCAAATTTACGATTTTTATTTTTTCATACTTCTCAGTAATTCTCCGGGAAAGATGGAAAGAAGCTGTAACTATTAGGTCTCTAATGCTCGATGTATCCCTGCCACTGCGGTCATCACATAGTGAGGGTTGGCTTTGTACCAGTTAGAAGTGGCTGCTATATCCATTGATTTTTCCACCTTTACCCGAAATCGCCTAATTTACAGATTTTATCTATCTAGAGGAGTATCTATTTTATTAAAATTTATTCCCATGCGTCCTTGACGATTTAAGCAAAGATATGATCTAAAGGCTTAAAAATTTCCCACGCTGGCACGAGAGGCTCAATATGACCTACAAAAGAGTGCAAAAATCTTCCTCTTGGACTCCGCAAACCCAGGCGAAAGCCTCTCGCTTTGCCCCACCTCCAATGACCGTGCAGGCAAAACAACCTGTTGACGAGCATCAGTCAGAGTCGCAAATGCCCAGCTACACGCCCCTGCCAGCAGACTACGTTCATCCTCTGATGAGAAGTTTGAATTCGGCTGAGCCAATGCAGGAGCGGGCAGAAGCACTACAATCTGAGTCTGAGTCCACTGTTGAAGACAATATCCAGATGTCAGCCGAGGCGGAGGCTATCCAGCGCCAGCAAGAGTTGGAAGACGAAGGCGAGGAAAAACTGTCGGTTCAGACGAAGCTTACGATAGGGCAGCCAGGAGATAAATACGAGCAGGAAGCTGACCAGATGGCAGCGCAGATAGTGCAGCAGATAAATGCGCCCTCTCCTCAGTCGTCAGGTCAGAGTAACCCAGTCCAGCGGCAAGAGATGCCTCCTGAGGAAGACGAACTTCAGATGAAGCCAATGGTGCAGCGTCTGCAAGCCAGCGGAGGAACGGTTACGCAAGATGTGGAAGCCTCCATTCAAGGGGCGCGGGGTAGCGGACAGCCACTGGCAGATAGCATCCGCGTACCGATGGAAGGGGCGTTTGGGGCTGATTTTAGTAGCGTTAAAGTCCACACCGATTCTCAATCTGACCAGCTCAACCAATCAATTCAGGCGAAAGCTTTTACCACAGGACAAGATATCTTCTTTCGTCAAGGAGCTTACGAACCTGGAAATCGGGAGGGACAAGAGTTAATTGCCCACGAGTTAACTCATGTGGTACAGCAGAGTGGCGGTACGCTATCCGGAGCAGTGCAAGGTAGGTTAATTCAGCGCACGCCGGATGACCTTTGGAACGCGGTGAATAGCGAGCAGGACGTTGACACTATTAGTCAGGAAAAAGCCAAAGAAATATTAAAGAATGATTTCTACTCAAACTGGTTTCTTGTGAGAGATTACTTGGTAGAGGGTAAATGGAAAGGCAAGGAGCAAGCAGAGATTGAGAGAAAGCAGCCTTGGTTCAAAAAGCTAATGCGAGAGAGTTTCATCAAACTGCGTCAGACGGAGACTGACAAGCTTCTAACACATATACGAGATAATGAACTCGCAACTGGTGAATTCGAGAACTTAGAACCGGAAGATCGCCTGAAGTGGTCGAGTGCGGGTAGCGAGACACTAACTTCTGACATTGATGTCAATCTCAAAGGTGCAGGCTCAATCGCAGCCGTCACGCTGTTCAATCAACTGTTCAAGACAGAACTCAAATGGCCTAACGAACCTGGCACAGTCTTTGATGTCAACGTCTATGCTCAAGACTTCATGGAAAAGAAGCCATTCACGCTTGATAAGAACGAAAACGAGAATACCGCAAAAATTATTCCGCAACAGGAAGTCGAGCTAAAAGGTGATGTCTTTACTAAGTTTGCTGCCGATCAAGATATGTGGTCGATCTTAAAGATGCGAATCCACATGACCCAAGAAGAATGGGAACAATATCAAACCTCTATTGTAGGAGATAGCTTAAAGCCATACGACGAAGGCGCTCAGTACCAAGAAGGAATGGACGTAGAAACATACCATAAGCAACAAAAACTCCGTATACGCTTTGCAGAAGCTGAAGGTTACTACAACGAGTATCAGTGTTTACTTCAGGAGAAGATTCTCCAAATCAACACCAGCACTGATGAGGTTTATGTCACCCTGCGGAAGAATCTCGAAGCTGGTAAACAGTATCTCTCCAAGCATCAAGCTGCTGATACGAAGAAGATGGCAGCAGCTAACCTAATTTACCAGGAACAACTGGATGAAGTTGCAGCAATTCGTCTGTATTTGCAAGACCTTAAAGATTCTAGCAAAAGCAAAAATACTATAGCTCTTCAGAAAGAAATTGATCAATACTCCGTGCGTCTTAAAACAGCACTCTCACACTCGATTGTTTATGCCAATGAAGCCTATTTTACTCAGGGTGCAGTTCACTTCTCCGTAATTGGTCAGCAGATTGGCAACAGCATTAAAAAAGATAAAAAATTTGATAAGGTCGAACTTCAATTATCTGACGAAGAATATCTCCACTCCTTCCGAGAACAAGTAGGAGACACGCTTAAGGTATTGCACGAGTACAGTGAAGCAGAAATTTGGAAAGCTGCATATAAAGCTGGTAAATATATAGACCGTATGCTCAAATCTGCTGCTCCTTTAGTAGGTTCGTCTCAAGTGGCACGGTTTAATGATTTGTCAGAGGTAGGTAGCATCGCGATCGCGCTCAAGGATGAAGGCGCAAATAGTGAAACGCAACAGAGTAGGCTCAATCCGGTTGCTGGAGTAATGGCAGATAGCGTATCCGGTTTCCGCAATCTGATCCTTCAGTTTGGGGTAGATGTTGAAAAAACCTATCAAAATAACCAGGAAGCGAAAAAAGCAGCCGAGAAGAATAAAGTCGAGGAACAACCTAATCTTGATGAAATTCAACGACCAAAAGCAGATAGCAATAATTCTGTAGGGGCGGAAATGCAACAAAATATTGAACAAGCAGAAGACAAATTTGCTGGTTTGGTCGAACTAGCTCGTCAGATGTGGGGGATTTAATGGCTAGTCTTTTCACTGCAATTGTCTTGCGCGATGTGCCGAAGTTGTCTGCTCAGATTGACTTATTTAAATATCCGCTTAAAGGAGGTTTTCGGGGGTTTTCTTTGGTTCCGCCTGGAGTTCATTATGTAAGCGTTCAGGCTGAGGCAACACATCCAGGATTTTGGTGCTATCTGCATCCAGATGAGGTAGTTGTTAAAGTTTTTGACTATACTTTACAACAGTTTGTGGATGACAATTCCGAATCTGTCGCTACCTATCAACAATTAGCCATCAACGGTTCTATGGGAACAGCACTCTTTCCTTATCCCCAAGAACAGTGGGAAAAGTGGAGGAAATTGACCCAATATATTAATTCCAGCGATTTTCCGCCGCAACTTCATCAAGAGATAGTTAGCGAACCACCAGTCAATCTGCCAATAGCAGAATTATCTGATTGGATGGAAAAACATCACAAGTCTCGCTTTGAACTAGCTCTATTTGATACCCATAAAGGTGATAAAGAAGCGTTTTTGGGAGAACTTCAGTTTTCTTTTGTGCGCTGGTTGGTTACTTCTGAAAATGATGGAGATGCAGAAGCTTCTAACCGCTGGCAGCACTTACTTCTATCCATCTATAATGCAGGTGAAAGAATAATCTCTCAAAATTCTAATTGTTTTGTGGCTGTAATCGATACCCTGATAGCACAGTTTGAATGCTTGCCCGATAGTATGTTTGAACCAAATAGCTTTGTTAACCACGATGCTAGTTATCTGGTTGAAGATATGCTGGATACGGATATCGAGGAATTGGGGGCGAAAGGTCGAGAATTTGCTGCTTATTTGGAAAAACGGAGGACGAATGGGTAGCATGGCATTCTACAGCAGATTGCAGGTATATAGAGTACATTAAGGTCAGTGCATGAACAGGTAGAATGAAACCTTACTCCATCGACTTTCGAGAAAAAGTAGTCAAAGCATACGAACAAGAAA
>NZ_JAMPJZ010000130.1:0-10194 GCF_039961835.1 Trichocoleus sp. ST-U1 | reverse complement strand
ATCGACAGAGCAAAAAAGTTCTTCTAGACTAAGCATGGGACGAGCCTGTAAAGCTGTTGTGTGATGACTTTTAGCTTACTCGCTTGTCCCCTCCTTATCCCGAACTCAGGTTACCTCAATGGCTGTAATCGGACTAGATTTGTCCAAGGCAACACCAGCAATCAAAATGCCGCTTTCCCAACCTATTTCACCCATGCGCCCCAAATGCACCCGATGCTGCCTGTTCCAAACGCGAGTGTTTTGTACTTGGCGCATCAGCGCATGAGTAGGAATTTCTGCGGTATGAGACCAGCCCTGACGTTCCCAAAAACCTCGCTTCTGGCTGCTGACAGCTTCAATCTCGACTAGCCATTTGGGTTGCTTCTGACCAAAGTGACCGGGAATAATGATGCGTAAAGGATAGCCATGCGACTGATTGAGAGCTTCGCCATTCATCTGGTGAACCAGTCGCACTTCTTGTCTCATGACTTCTGCAACTGGCAATGTTGTTTCGTAGGAATCAGCTCCGTGCAGCCTAAATTCTATGGCCTCTGATTTAACACCAGCTTGCTCTAGAAAAGGTAGCAAAGGGGTACCCGTCCATTGAGCGTTTCCAATCAGGTTGCCGCCAGTGGGATTGCCGATACATTCCATTGTCAAATAAAAATTTTCCTGCGGCGCTGCCATGATGTCTTGAAAAGTCAGCGTCAGCGGCTGGGCAACAGCACCCGTAACCTTTAACCGCCAGGTGTCCAGGTTAATCCTAGGCGGCAAGGCGTAAGATTGCACATAAAATTCGCTCAATGGCGTGAGCAGGTGTTCTGGCAGTTTTGAGTCTGGCTTGAGCAGGTCAAGCAAAAACAGCGGCTCTACGGACCCTGTTAACTGGCAGCCTGGGAGCAAGCTAGCCGCAATCAGCCCGCCGGATGTTTGTAGCAGCTGTTTGAGAACTTGACGGCGTTTCACCGCTGCCTCTTATAACGAATAAACTTGACCATCAATCAGCAAGCGAGTAATTCCCTTAGCTTGCAGTTGCGAACAAGTTTTCTGAAGCATCCTGCCATCTGGAACTTTAATCACTCGTTGGGTGCGGTTCGAGAACCTACGAGCTACCCGATGGTTATCGAAAACTGGTAGTGTTCTCTGTTGAACTTCTTGGGCAGGAATTTGTCCAAGATCGCTGAACTCTCGCAGGGGTCTGGCGATTAATTCTGCTGCTCGGTCTACAACTAAGTAGCAGGTTTTAGGAAGCACCGCGTTAGATAGCGGTAAGACTTGAACGCTAGCACGGTTTTGTCGCTTAAAGGTTCCTGCTGGAATCGGACTTTCTAGAGTTGGCGTATCATCCCAGTCGTCTTCGTCTTGGAGGTCTTCTAAATCATCGTCCTCGTCGTCCTCGTCGTCCTCGTCGTCTTCTAAATCAGTCAGTTCTTCCCCGAGCATCTCTTCTATGACACTGGCTTCTGCACTGTAATTGTTATCAAGTGGATCGGGGTTGTTACTTGGTGCGGCATCCACAGCCACCTGAAAAAGTGGCAGAGAAGAATCGATCCCAGGGAAAATTTCGGAAGGAATGTTTTCCTGCTCTTGTGCCCTCTCTTCCTCTGTAGAGACTGAGGAGCGCCTGCGACGCCTCCGTGGGGCGGTAGGGCTTGCCTCCAATGATTCCTCACTATCACTATCTGCAAAAGATTCTTGAGTGTGGGGAAAGGATTCTTCGCTCTCTACCGATGCGGTCAGCGATATTTCTACTGGCTCGTCGTCAGCTTCAGTTGCAGGTTCGGAAATTGAATGGGAGCGATTGGTTCGCTTTTGCTGGATTAGGGCTTCATATTCTGGCTCAGATAGACGACTTTTTAAAAGACGGCTAATCGTTGAATTACTGACATCATAACGACTAGCCAGGGTTGAGGTTGTCTCTCCTGGCTGTCGATACAGGTTGAGGATGTCGCGCTTATCTAATTCGGAAAGTTTTCTCACACTCATGCTACTTCCTAAGCACGTTTGCGTCCGCTACGACGGGAACGACTGGATGTATCAAATTCCAGGACAGCGCCAATGGCAAACAGGACGCCGCTGAAGACCCAAAATACTTCCAATAGTCCTCCGCTTTGATAATCATCACCAATGAATTTATCGGCGTATTTCAGCCACATATCAGCAACGTAGTATGAAAAAGCTGCCCCAGCAATCATCCGCCAAGACTGAGAAAAACGACCCCCCCAAAAGGCTAGCAATACGGTCGAGGCAACGATCAACAGAAAGATATCGCTAACAACGTAAAAAATGTTCAAAAAGGTCCCTAATGGCTCTAGAAATTTTTCTACTGATAGAACCCAGGCTGGAGCCTGATTTTCTCCAGTAGGAGCAGAGGGTTTTGCTTGTGCTGTTTTCACCACAGTAGCGGTTTTATTGACGGCTGGTGCTTTGGTGGCAGCGATCGCTTTCTTGGGTGAAGTCGCCTTCGCTATCTGTGTTGTTCCCTGTGTTGTTCCTACGGGTAAAGGTGGGGTTGCAGCGGATGCATTATTCGGGGAGGCAACCTGTAACCAGACTGCCAAGGCAATTCCGGCAACTGCGATCGCTGCAACGGTTGCCCACTGCCAAACTTCTAGATTCAGTCGCCGTGAGATGACAGCTAAAATCATTCCCCAGGCAAGAAATAAATAGGCAGGGACAAAAAACAAATCCCCAGGTGACACAATGGGTTCTTGGTGTAAAACCAGTTCCCAGTAGCAAAACAACAGGTTCCCGAGAAAATAGCACAACATCCCCAGTCCAAATCCCAGCCAGACGTTACGTCCGCTAACAATCTGGGGACTGCGCCAGTTTCTAAAACACAGCACTGCTGCGCCTAGGTAAGCTACCTCTTCAAAAATGTAAGTTCCAATCGAGTACCAAAGCGGACGCTCCTCTCCGGGCGCAGAAATGCTAAACAGCAGAAAATACAGTAGCGCTAGCACACCCCAGATTATTCCCGCAACGATTACTGTCTGTACGCTCAGAAGGGATTGTAAACCGGATACTTTTTCCGATGACTTTTCTAAAGAACTGCTCATAGTTTTTCAAAACAAGGATGCACGCAAGGTTTAATCGCAAATGCAATTCAATTAATAATCTGCTAACAAATCTCCTTTAAGAAGCGCAAGTGTCTCATCTTAATGCAAGCTTTGGCATATTTCCCAAACATTTTTTAGATTAGCGCCACAGCTTACCTAGGGGAGATTGATTTAGCCACTCCAGGAACTGAGACCGCTCTCCTGGTTGCATATCTTGTAATGTATCCTTTACTCCTTGGGCAAAGTGGGTATTGCCGAAATATTCCTTACCCAAGCGATGCAGTTCTTGTAACAAGGTGATCAGATGATGTTCCTCCCAAGGGGGAATTTGGAGGCTACTCAAAGGGTCCATTGTTAGCAAGTTTTTCACAGCTTCCGGCCCATCCGCACTGGGAAAGTGCCACTGACGGAAGACATCGCTAAGGTCTTTTTGAAATAATCCGGCTTGTCTGTTTCCTAATAGGTCTTCAACGTCTATGTAAACCGCCTGGAGCAACAAAAGGCAAGCTTGGGCGAGAAGGACAATTTTGACGTCACTACTAGCCTCCGCAGCCAGCTGATCTAGACGAATTTTGCCCCAGACGCTATACCGATCTGGCTCTTCCAGCAAGACGCAGGCTTTGCCACGGTTATCGGTAAGGTCTCGCCAAAAGGCTCTGGCTTCTTCTGCTTGATTAGCTGCAAATACACTGATCAAGCGAAAGGTTTGCCCCTGATAAGTGAGAATCGGGATCTGTTGCTCCCGCTTGGGGTGCTGAATGCTAGAAATTTCAACATCCTGCCGTTTCAGAATAAACATGACACTGGCAAATGACTCCTGACTTGGCCGGGGGCGTGGTGCGGCTAAAAAGCGATCGCCACGAAACTATATAAGGGCGCGATCCAGCCCTGGTGCTGGGATAAAATCGGACAACGCCGCGAGTGCGTCCGCGTAGCGCCTATCGCCTTGACTAATACACTATCGTATCCAAACGTCTGGGTATGTTGGTTTCTAGTTTACATTGAGCTTAAAGCTGCTTGAGCGATATATTTGGAAAGCTTTGGCTTTCTGGGTTGCTTTGCAGCACTCGGCACAGATACAATCTACGACAGAGCCAAGTTTGGCGATCCATTTTCATGTGGGTGCGTAACTCAGGTGGATAGAGTAGCTGCCTTCTAAGCAGTTTGTCGGGGGTTCGAGTCCCTCCGCACCCGTTTTAACTCAATAAAAATCCTTATTTTCAAAAATTGGGTAATAAAGGTGCATAAGGCAGGGAAAACGCATCTAAAATGCTGGATGTCTCTCCCCGTAGGAATTTTATCAGTTGCTCAGCCTTAAGCCTAAATGCTTGAACCCCTTGTCGAGTAGGTATTTCACAGATAAGATGCGTTTGTCTTGGGGCGTAAGGCAACAACACCAGCGTAGTTATCATCATAAGGTTTATAGCTCGTGACCTGTTCTTAATACCGCCACAACCAAGTTAATTTTTGGCTATAAAGCACGATCGATTAGAATCAGCCAGCTCTTTTAGGGTTAGCGACACTCTACACGAGTTTTTTTAGTATTTTTGTCAAAGCTCGATTAGAGAAATTGCGAGTCATCTATTGCTTTAGGAGTCCCTTATATTTTTGGAACCTAAGAATTATGTAAATAGGTGATAAATGGTCATTCTTGCTTGTAGGAATCTGAATTCATCAATACTGCCACAGGATTCTGCAATGTATGACGTGTATTTAGCTAGTGACAAATCAAGCCGCTCATGGCTTATATGCGATTTAATCATCCTATCTGTAGCTGCTAAAATTTTTCATCTACAGTACCTCTAGACTCCTTAAAAGCGGCCAAGCAATGATTTTTCAGTTGAATATCTCTAGTTAAAGAGCCATGCGTGTACTCTCATGAAGAAGATACTTCCTGGATATCTAAAAGATTGGGTAGAATCTCCAGAAACATAACTTCTGAAGTCAGATCATCCGGATAAAACTTTGATTAATTTATTTGCTGAAAAAGCCCGTGACGAGGATTGAACTCGTGACCTCACCCTTACCAAGGGTGTGCTCTACCACTGAGCCACACGGGCAGTTTTATAAGTTATAAACGTTAAATTTTGAGTCGGTTATCTTAATTAAAGAATAACTCAAAACTTATGGCTTAGAACTTTTGTTGCGTGGTGGGCCGAGCTGGATTTGAACCAGCGTAGGCATAGCCAGCGGATTTACAGTCCGCCCCCATTAACCACTCGGGCATCGACCCATTTGTTCCACGATTAATAATCGTAGCACAAGGTTTAGAAAATGCAAAAGTTTTTTGAAAATTGATTTTATAGCTGTGGAAAAAGTGACGGGCAGTGCAAGTCAGACGATGAGAGCGGGAATCTACAGTGCTTACTCCTACATTGATCCCTGTCCTCTGAATCAGCCGCCACCAGAGCGGGTGGCATTTTTCGTAGCGATCGCTCGACTGGGAAAGTCACTTTCATCGTAAATTTCGCCAACCAGCTCCTCCAGAATGTCTTCCAGCGTGATCAACCCTACCGTGCCCCCATACTCATCGACGACGATGGCAATGTGAAGGCGTTGTTGCAACATATCCTTCAGTAGATTGGCGGCTCGTTTCGTGTCCGGCACGTATACTGGCGGGTCCATCGCCTCTGTCACCAAGCCATTATCAATCCCTTCTTTTTTCAAAAACCTCAGCTGCTGGAGCGCTCGCTTCAGGTGAACAACGCCGACAATTTGATCCTTAGACTCCTCCTGCACGGGAATACGGGAATATCCTGTCTCCAGACACAGATTCACAAACTCCTGCAAGGTCGCTTCATGAGAGATTGTCCTCATGTCAATCCGTGGCTTAACCAGATCGCGGGTGCTGAGACTGTCTAGCATCAAGGCTTTGTTCAGCAGCTGGTGTTTGTGTAAATCCAGATGCCCCTTGCCTCCCAAAATTTCAATCATCAGATGGAGGTCTCTTAAAGACTCTCCCTCTTGAACAACACCCCCCTGAAACAGGCGAATTACCCGCTGAGTAATTTGCTCAAATAAATAAATGAGCGGGCCGAGAACGATAGATAGCAAGTAAATCGGGCGAACGGCAAACTTAAAAACTGGCATCACATTGTTGATTGCCAGAGATTTAGGGGTAACTTCTCCAAAAATCAGCACTAGAAAAGTAACAACAGCAGTAGCAATTCCCAATCCTGCATTCCCTAACCAGAGGGCAAATAAGTTACTGGTCAGAATTGCTGAAAAATTATTAACTAGATTGTTACCGACTAGAAGGGTAGTGATAAACCGACCCCGATTTTCTAAGACCAGCGCAAACATCCGGCGCGGGTCTCCTTGCTCTTGAATCAGCGCCCTGAGTTTAAGGTTGTCGAGGGCTGTAATCGCCGTTTCCGAGCCGGAGAAAAAAGCAGAAAGCAAAAGCATCAATCCCAGCACCGCGATATCGAGCCAAACACTTCCTAAAAGGGGACCCAGATCGGAAGTAACTAGAATATATGACTGAACGGGTAAAACAATCACGGGAAGCTGTAAAAGGCAAAAGTTAAAAAGCAAAAGGAAAAAGAAAGATTTTTCACTTTTGCCTTTTTCCTTTTAACTTTAGAGTAGCTCACCTGTTTCTTGTAGGGAGTGCAAACGTCGGTAAATTCCTTTGCGGTGCAGTAGTTCAGCATGGCTACCGACTTCTACAATTTGACCTTGATCGAGAACTACAATTTTGTCTGCTTCCCGGATGGTACTAAGTCTGTGAGCAATGATAATGGTGGTGCGGGTGCCGAGGATGCTACGCATTGCTAACTGAATTGAGCGCTCAGATTCGTAGTCGAGGCTAGAAGTTGCTTCATCAAAGATGAGGATATCTGGATCGACCAAGAGTGCCCTAGCAATTCCCAAGCGCTGTCGTTGTCCCCCAGACAGCCGCATTCCCCGCTCTCCAACAACGGTGTAGTACCCTTGCGGCAGATGCTCAATGACTTCGTCTACTCTGGCAATGCGGCAAGCTTCCTGAACCTGTTCAACCGTAGCTTTGGGGTTGCCATAGGTAAGGTTTTCAAGCAACGTCCCGTTGAAAATATCTACTTCCTGGTGAACAATTGCCAGACGCCGCCGATAGCCAGTGACATCCAAAGTGCGAATGTCTTGACCATCCATTAAAATCTGACCTTGATGGGGTTCAAAATACCGGAACAGAAGCTTGACTAAGGTAGACTTACCCGACCCCGAACGCCCCACCAGCGCTACAGTTTGATAAGGTTCGATGAGTAGGTTAATGTTTTCTAAAACTGGGCGATCGCTGTCATAGCCAAAGCTCAGATGGGAAAATTCGACTTTGCCGGTAAATTGATAGGACAATTCAGAACCACGAGAATCCTGAGTTCCTCTTTCTGCCGTCTGCGTTCTGGTTTGAGACAGAATGACCGCATCTACGCCTACAGGTACGTGCATGAACTCGTGGAACCGGAGCATGGAGGCATAGCGACGAGCAAATATCTCAGCGAGGTTGCTAATAGGTTCTAGCTCCGAGTAGGCCATGCTGGAGATGGTCAACGTAGTAACGAAGTGTCCTAGTGAAATCTTTCCCTGTAAGGTGGCGTTGAGGGTCAAACCAAGTACTAGAAAGACACAAAACTGGATGATTGTCCTTTGGGAAGTAGCTAGGATGACGTAACCTCTATGAATGCGGTAGTCAACAACTTTGAACTCCCGCTCTAGGCGCTGTCGTTGACGCTCCAGTTCTCTCTGTTCGGTGGCAAAGGCTTTGACGGTTTTAATGTTGGTAATAATTTCCGAAGTACGACTTTCAGTATTTTCCTGATATCGATCCAGTTTCTGTTCGCGATCGCTCAGTTGCTTGAGGTCTTTGAGGGTGAAGCTGAGGATGAAGATGAAGGAAATTAGGAAAATTACGGCAATTCGCCACTCAATTAGCCAGATCATCGCAAAGATACCCAGCACCCGAACGAGTTTGGGAATCAACTGTCCGGCGACTTCAGGATAAGTCCAGGTGTGATTAGCGAGTCCTCTAGCAACTCGTCCGGCGATTCGTCCAGGGTTGTTTTCTTCGTAAAATTCTAGCGGTAGAGTGACGATTTTTTCGAGAACTTTTATGCTGTGGTCTCGACGCGATCGCAAGGCTGTATCCCAGTGAAACCAGATGCCGAGCCAAGGCTGAATGGGCGCTCTAACGACGGTGACTAACAAGATTAATCCCATTAGCACTGAGAGGGAAAGGAATCGATTTGCCGGTAAGTTGCTAACTTCAGCGATGAGAGCGATCGCATTTTGCAATCCCCGATCCAGCGGTTGACCGGACAGTACGTTGAGAATCTGCCCAATTGTGTAAGGAACTACCAGATCGATGATTTCAAAGAGACTAGATGCCGCAATACTTAAAAGCGCGACGATTCGATATTTTCGGTAATAACCGAGGATATCCCGAATGCTTGCCATAATTCTTTCTTGATGAAAAATAGCCAATAAAAAATTCCAGAGTCAGGCTCAAAAAGCGACTCTAGAAAAACTTGTATCTTGCATCCAGTAACTTCATATCGCAGCTACACAAATCAAACCCATCTCCATAGGTTTGAAAACATTTCACTTGTCTGTAGTCAAGCAAAAGGTTGGTGTAGTCCTATGCAGCCTGAGGCAAAAGATACGCGAAAGACATTTTGGGTTGAATAACAAAGTGACTCCCGAACAAGGAAGTTTTACAGGAGCTTTGAGATAACCTATCGATTGAACTTATGGCTTCATCAGCATCGGTAGTGGCCTCGGTTTAGTAACGAGTTACATAGCGTAGGCTGAGTGAAGTGCCCACCAAACAAGAAAAGCAATACCACCCAAAACCAACACAGATGAGATAGCGATCGCTTTTGGGCTATCAGCTCCCTCGAACTTCATAATTCCACGGTTCAAGTCTGACATAAGGCTGCGATCCTCCTTTACTCGGAGCTAGACAACAATTTGTAAACATATCTTAACCCATGACTACGTTAGCGGCTGAGGGAGGATTCGTCTATCACCCGAATGGGTCATAAATGGGTTGGGTTAAGATGGGAGCGACTTTTAAGACTGCAAAACTGAAGTGCTGCAAGATTTAAGCTAGATCGGGTCACGATCTATGTACATAGGGGATTGATTATCCGTGAAAATTGTGCTGATTGTTTTGGCAGTTGTTGTGGGGTTGGTACTGGCGGTAGAGGTGGGATTGCGGCTGCTATTTGGCTTTGGAAATCCCTTGATTTATATTGCCGATGAACAGATTGGATATTTATTAGCGCCAAATCAGCGGACTCGCAGGTTTGGCAATCTGATAGAAATTAATCAGTATTCAATGCGAAGCCCAAAAATCACGGAAACTCGCCCTGAATCTACGCTGCGGGTGCTGCTGTTGGGAGATTCCATTGCGAATGGTGGCTGGTGGACAGATCAGGCTGAGACGCTTTCAGCCATGATGATTCAACAGTTGCAATCCTCTATTGATGGTAAAACTTTTAAGCAAATAGAAGTTCTCAACGCTTCAGCGAACTCTTGGTGTCCGCGCAATGAATTAGCGTACTTAAAGCAGTTTGGTACGTTCGATGCTCAGGTAGTCGTGTTGCTGATTAATACTGACGATCTGTTCGGGACTGCGCCAACTTCAATCCCGGTGGGGCGCGATCGCAATTACCCCGACCAAAAACCGCCCCTAGCGCTTGTAGAGGCATTCAGCCGCTATTTGTTAAAGGCACCGCCAGTACCAGAGATGAAAGCAGTGAACGCGGAATCAGGTGATCGCGTTGGGTTTAATCTAAACGCCATTCAAGAAATCCACACAATCGCAGAGCAAAAAGGTGCCCGTTTTTTACTCGCAATGACACCCCTAAAGCGAGAAATCGGCGAACCGGGTTCTCGTGATTATGAACTGAAAGCGCGACAGCGCCTTATCGACTTAATCCAAAACCAACACATTACCTATACAGATTTTCTGCCCATTTTCAACTCAAAAGAGCAGCCAGAAACTCTGTACCGAGATCATATCCATCTCAGCCCTCAAGGAAATCAGCTGGTTAATGAAGAAATTGGGCGATCGCTCAGTCAATTAAACATGCGAAATTAAAAATTAAAAATTGCGGAATTTTTACTTTGGTAGTGGTAAAACATAGTGTTAATTAGTAGTAGAACCTTTGCTTCA
>NZ_JAMPJZ010000129.1:0-10214 GCF_039961835.1 Trichocoleus sp. ST-U1 | reverse complement strand
AGGGCGATCGGGGTTCTCGTCTCTATGGCTGCCATTTCCATCTCTTTGGGCACGCATTTCTGCTAGCTTCCGGAGGGAACCGCCGATACTGCGGGGTTTTGGCACTTCTTGTTTCCCAGCGGGCCATCCTTCACGCTGACGAGCGCGATCGCCATCTGTCTCTTCAGTTTGGTCGTGAAACAGGATTTGCTGCGTTGGGAAGGGCATATCAATGCCGTTAGCCGTGAGCTTATTTTTAATCGCAGCGAGAACTTGATCCTGCTTATCGAGAATATCTGCACGTCGCGGCGGCTGTACCCACCAACGGGCGCGGATATTCACGGTACTGTCCGCTAGATCCACTACAAGGGCGTCGGGAGCTGGATCTTCCAAAACACCATCGACGCTAGCGATCGCTTCTAGAATCAGTTGTTTCGCCCGGTCAATGTCGTCGCCGTAACCAATACCCACGTCGTACTGAAGGCGGCGATTCTCGAAAGCAGTGTTCACCGTTACCGAGTTTGTAAACAGCTCAGAATTCGGAATCACGATGCGACGACCATCATAGGTTCTAATGGTCGTGGCTCGCGTCTGGATGTTTTCAACCGTTCCCTCGAAGTCTTTAAATACGATTTGGTCATCGATCTGGAATGGCTCGGTCAACAGAATTAAAATACCAGCCAGAAAATTCTGGAGAATATCGCGGAATGCAAACCCAATTGCGACCCCACTGATACCTAACAGTTGAACTAAATCTCCTGCCTTGAATGTCGGGATGACGATGGATAATGATACAAATAAACCGACTAAAATAACAATTCCCTGCGACAAACGACCTAGCACCAGCCCTAGATTCCGAGCTTGTCGATGCCTTCTGGTAAGCCGTCTGACCGTCGCCTTAATCGTTCTTGCTGCGAAAAAGAATATCGCAAAGACGATTAGTGCTAACACAATATTAGGCACCATGACAATCAGGCCATCGATCATTGCCTGAATTTTCCCCCATGCTGTTGATACCGATGTTTGAAAATTCATTCCTCTTTTCCGCTTACAAAATGTTGTTGATTTTAATTAAAAATTCATAATTTTGACTCTATCTATGGTCAGTATCTAGATGACACAGTTTCTATTATAAAAATAAATATATTCATAATTTATTTCTAAGGTTATAGCAATTCTCTATTGGATGTAGTACGGTTTAACCTCACCCCTGCCGCACCCCGTTCACAGGGAGGGGTTCAATATTCCTCAATATTCCCCCCTCTCCGTGAACGGAGAGGGGTTGGGGGTGAGGTTCTGAGTCTATATTGCACTCAAGTGAGAACTGCTATAGTTGATTTAGTGCTAAACCGTGAAGAATGATTTAACTTCTGAATAATTATCTAAATAGAGACAGATAAACTATAAAAAAATTATTTATATCTAGGAAAATATCGATAAAATACTGTTAACAAGTTCCTATAGTGCTAGATTGTAGCGCGATCGCACAAGGGAAGCTGATAAACATCTAACAGCCGCCTCTGCCCATATCCCCGTGAGTCATCGGGCATCTGCGATCGGCACCTGCCAAATTTTGATATTACTGTCACCACTGCCAGTAGCAATCGTCTGTCCATCCGGGCTAATCACAATACATTTAACCCAGCTAGAATGCCCGGTAAGCGTGCGAATTTCTTCACCCGTTGAAAGATTCCAAATTTTAATTGTTTTGTCCGCACTGCCACTGACTAAAGTTTGTCCATCTGAGCTAATCACAACCGAATTCACATAGTTAGAATGCCGGGTGAGGGTGTGAATTTGTTTCCCAGTGTTTAAATCCCAAATCTTAATCGTTTTGTCAGCACTAGCACTGGCTAAAATCTGCCCATCCGAGCTAATCGCAACGGAATTAACAGGTTGAGAATGCCCCTGAAGTGTGCGGATTGCTTTGCCAGTAGAAATATCCCAGATTTTAATTGTTTTATCGGCACTAGCACTGGCTAAAGTCTGCCCATCTGGGCTAATTGCAACGGAATTAACAGGTTGGGAATGACCCTGAAACGTGCGGATTGCTTTACCCGTAGAAATATCCCAAATTTTAATTGTTTTATCGGCGCTGCCACTGGCTAGAGTCTGCCAATCAAAGCTAATCGCAACAGAATTAATAGGGTTAGAATGTCCCTTTAATCTATGGATTTCTTGACCCGTGGAGATATTTAAAATTTTAATTGTTTTATCGGCGCTGCCACTTATTAATGTATTTCCATCTGGGCTAATCGCTAGAGAATTTATGTAGCTATCATGCCCTTTTATGATGCGAATCTCTTTGGCTGTAGACTGGTTCCAAATTCTAATTGTTTTATCTGCACTGCTACTGGCTAAAATTTGTCCATCCGGGCTAATCGCCAGAGAATTTACCTGGCTTTCATGTCCATGAAGCGTTTTAACTCCCGAAAGATTTTCATAAGCGATAACTTTGGGCGCGTCTTGGTAAGATAGTTGCCAAATTCCATATCCTCCTAATCCGACCAAGCAAGCAACGGCTCCCCCCATCAACCATTTATTTTTATTTTTCTTACTAACAATGATCGTTGGGGCTAATGAAGGCTTCCAAGGGGGCAGTATCCCAACAATTGCCCCGATACCAATCAGACTAAAATTAGGAGAAGGTTTATGTCTAGATAAAGACTGTGAAATTTTAGCGAGTTCATCTAAAATTTCTTGAGTATTTTTGTGCCGCGCTCCTGCGGTAGGAGCCATCAGTTTATCAATAAAATCTGCCAGTAAGGGTGAAATACCCGGTGCATGATTGCGCCAATTAATTTTATCCGTTAAAGGTTCATAAATTGCGCGATCTGTTGCTAGTTTGCCAGTCAGCAGATAAACAAAAGTTCTGCCCAAGGCATAGAAATCTGACTGGGGTACAGCATGACCTTTTTCTTGCTCTGGAGGTGTATAGCCAGCAGAACTAATCCTCGTGACACTGCCTGCGCCGCCGACTTCCGCAAGGTAAGTATAGGTCATCTCTCTGGCGGTGCCAAAGTCAATTAATACCAGATGCCCTGTGGAGTGCATCATGATATTTGCGGGTTTAATATCACGATGGAAATAGTTTTTTTGGTGGACAAGATGTAAAATCTCAGCGAGCTGTTTTAACCAGTCAAGAGCTAGCCGCTGATCGAGAGGGCGATCGCCCTGTTGTTGCATCCACTCTTTTAAGTTGGGACCATCAATTTTCTCCATGATGATGCCATACACTGGCTCTCGGCTGTTTCTGGGATAAAACTGAAAGTATCCATCAGGCTCAACTTTGGGGATGCCGGGATGATTCAGCTGGCTTAATACAATGGCTTCTTGCTGAAATAGCTCGACGACTCTGGCATTCGTGTTGTGATCTTTTTTGAGGATCTTCAGGATTTTGGGGGTTGCGCCCTCGTAGGCTTCATAAATATTGCCGAAGCCACTGTTGTCACTCAGTAGGCGCATGACCTGATAGCGCCCTTGTACCAGCAACTCTGAGCCACAATTGCGGCAAATACGGTTGTTGGCGTTGGCTGGATCGTTAGGTTTGGGGCAGCAGGGATTGATGCAGTAGCTCATAGATAGCTACAGAATTGTCATATCCCTAATATATGTTGAGAATTTTCAATCATCCACCCATTGCTGGAGGATGCAAGCCCAATAGTTGTTATCTATTAAGGCTTTTAGCTGACGACAAAAAAAGAAGGGCTGGTTTTTCTATCCTAAAAATTTAGTTTGAATTTATAGCATTTTCCGTTTGATATGCACCTCTTTGAAAAAATATCTTTGGCGAAGAGAACTTAAGAGGGATGCAAAGGAAGTCTGCTCTTGTCGCTTTTAAGGTATTTAAAAACCGCAAAAATATCATAATTGAATGTCAAAAAGGAGTAATTAGTGCAATCCTAGTTCATGAATGAATAAGGATTGCTATCAACTAAACAAACTCGTTGATGCATAGCGGCTGAAATTACGTCTCGTTTAAGTTTACCTGGAACGCGGGAAGCGATCGCAAGCAAGACGCTGTAATGACTAGAGAAGAAAGTCAAGCTGACATTTTAAAAAATATTTCATTGAGGCTTAACCCTACTCTATTACCCAGCCAACTTAAAGGGAATTGAAGCGATTGAAAAAGTATTGCCAGGTGTCCCTCAAGTGGTACTTTTTTATCGGGATATCTGCCCTAGATTCAGAGTGCCGTTGCAAAAGGCAACTAACGCGCTCAATTGGCGTTAGATGTCTATATCCATTCGCTTCTCAGGCACATTGGGGCGATGCTGACTTCACTCGGCAGTTTTGGGTTTAAAGCTCGACTCGAAAAAATGAGCGATCGCCGATAGATGAAGACATTGCTAGCGACGAGTCAGCCATGCGCGTCTTAGTTGTGCAGGCGCAAGAAGATTGGGCGATCGCTTACTACAAGTGCGGGCTAGAACCTGTCAAAAACAACCCTTGAAATACGCCAGTAGAGAAATTCAACAACTAAGTCAGGCAATTTAAATTGATAAAAATAACTTATCTCTACCTGTAAGAGCAGTAACGCCGCCTATTCCCATTAAAATCAAAGCAACTATAGCGTTCAATTGCCTGGAAGATACAAAGCCTCTGGGTTAAGCGTGGCATTGAGCGAACTGGGATTATCGCCGCATAACACCGTAGGCGTTGGCGATGCCGAAAACGATAGCGCCTTGCTGAACCTGTGCGAGTGTGGTGTCGCCGTTGCCAACGCCCTGCCCATGCTCAAAGAGATTGCCGATTTTGTCACGAAGGGCGATCGCGGTGCTGGGGTAATCGAATTGATTGACCATCTGCTGGCTTCGGATTTATCCGAACTTCAACCCTAGCTGCAATGACACAACATCCTGCTCGATAGCTGAGAAGCGGTCAACGTTTGTCTACCTGTCGTAGTCGATGGAGTCATTCCGCCTACCTTCTAGCTGCGGGGGCAGAAACTCAGAACGCCGTCTGTGAGATAAGGTTGGCGGGGGGGGTTGGATGGGGTGAATCACTTGTACTGTCCGGGGAGGACGCTGCTGTTGCGACAGCAAAGCAAAGGCTGCTGCCAGCACAACCCCACTAATGACAGTGAGAACCATGCCTCCTACTGCCCAGAGGATGCCTGTCAGCATGGGATTTAACGGCTGTTGCTCTTGAACAGCAGGCAAGGCTTGGGTTGGGTTGACCGGCGGAGGATAGACATTTGCTTTTGCCTGCGTAGTCAGAGCCTCAATCACCATTTGCTGATTCCGCAGCTGGGCTTTCACCTGTTCGGTTTCACTTTGTTGCTGTTCCAGCCGATCTTTTAGCCTTTGAGTTTCGCTCTGCTGCTGTAAGCAATAGGGAGTCGTATCCGGTGAGACACCAGCCGCAGTTGGAGGCGGAGGCGGCAGCTGCGGCATCGTGCCGTAGGGCTGTCCTGGCTGCGGTGGCGAGGGCAGGTAAGTCGGCAGGTTGGCTTGACTGGGATTCCCGCCAGTTCTAAGCAAGACGAAAGCTGCAATTCCGGCGAAGGCAGCCCCGGCCAGAAATGCTGTACTCTTTTCACTCATCGCTCTTGCTTTTCAACGGTAACTGAACCACAAATAGTCGCAACTGATGCACTCCGAGAATCATAACTTAACACCCTACTCAAATCGGGTTAACTTAGCAACTAAATTAGCAACTGAAGTAGATG
Source organism: Trichocoleus sp. ST-U1 (assembly GCF_039961835.1). Taxonomy (NCBI): domain Bacteria; kingdom Bacillati; phylum Cyanobacteriota; class Cyanophyceae; order Leptolyngbyales; family Trichocoleusaceae; genus Trichocoleus; species Trichocoleus sp. ST-U1. Next base: position 4,564 of record NZ_JAMPJZ010000129.1, on the reverse strand, counting down.
GGATAGGGAGGCGTTTGTTACGACCTCGTATATGCTCTTACATTCAAAACCACATCATGTCAGTTGTCCAGCTAAAAAAAAATTGTAGAGATTTAAGAAGCAACGAATTGACATCCGTACTTTATAGCGGTTCTCACTCAGGGGTGCAATCCACTTGGAACCTCGCCCTCAACCCCTCGCTATTCACCCGGCGGGGATATGGAACCCCTTTCCGCGGATGGGATAGGGTTAAACCGTAGTGCATCCAAACCAAAATCGCTAGATTTGCCACACCGCAGGGATGAGATGCCTTCGTGTTTCCCTTGGGGTTGGGGAAGGCGTTGGGGAAAGTTAACTATAAGCAAAATTAATCGGTAGCTCTATGATAAAGCCGGTTTGACCCGATCCACTCTCAACCCAGATTTCGCCTCCTAAATGCTCTGTCAGTTTCTTCACCAGTGCCAGTCCCAAGCCAGTTCCGCCTTGCTTCCAGGGATCGGCATTGGGAACTCGGTAAAATTTATCAAAAATGCGGGTTAGCTCGCTCTGAGGAATTTCAGCCCCAGAATTTTTGACACTCAATTGAAGGGTTCCCGATTTCGCTTCGGCGGTGAGGACAATTTTTTCTCCTGGAGGAGTGTATTTACAAGCATTGTTGAGCAATTCTGCGAGGATGCGTTCCAAACTAGATGAATCGGAGACTAAACGAGGTAATTGAGAGGGGATGTCAACCTGCAAGATTTGTTGGCGGTTTTGGGCACGCTCTTGAAAAGGTTTTACAATTTGGGGCAACCAGAGATGAAGTTCGATGACGTCTAAATCCAAGGGTCGCGTCCCTGCCTCTAGGCGTTGTAAATCAAGCAAATCGTTGATTAAATCGGTTTCGCGTTTGCATTCCTTCTGCAATATCTGCAAGTAGAGACTGACTTTGCTGACTTCTGTAGGGGGTTTTGCTATTTTGGCATCCAAGACACCCTCGCGCTTGAGGGTGATTTCCAACATCTGAGCCGCCATTTTCATGTTGGATACAGGCGAACGTAATTCGTGAGAAACGGTGCTGAGGAATTCATCTTTGAGCCGATTGAGTTTTTCGAGTTCCTCTACTTGTGCCAGGGATGCTTGATAAAATCGGGCTTGACGGATTGCGATCGCGCATTGATTCGCTACTTGCTGCACCAGCCGGATCTCTAGTTTTTTGAAGGTATAGTCTGGGCGATGGAATAACCACAAATCCCCCAGCACTCCTTGATCGTCCAATATCGGGCAAGCCAACATCGCCACTTTACTCCGGACAAAGTCGGGACTGATTGAACAAGATTGGAAACATTTACCTTGTCGTAGAGGAGCGTAAATTTCCGGGAAGTCTGCCATTTGCATCACTTGACCCTGCGAGGAAGGCATTGAGGTGGCGTACTCGTAGCAAATTGTGGCAGTTTCTTGCTCCAGGTTGTAGAGCGAAGCATGACAGCTGCCCATATTAAATGAAAGCGCTAACTCTCGAACGGCTACCTGTAAAATCTGGCTTTCGTCGAGACTATCGCGGACTTTGTCGGTGATGCGTTTTAGCACGGCTTCAAAGCCAAGCGCTTTTTGCAGTTGGGTCGTCCGTTGTTGCACTTGGCGTTCTAGATTGGCGTTCAGCTGCTGCACCTGCTTAAACAGGGTGGATTGCCCAATCGCGATCGCCAGTTGAGCCGCGAATGCACAAACCAGGTCTACCTCTGAGTCTTGCCAGTAGCGAGGACGACCTTCCATCGATAGTGTTAATATTCCCCAGAGGTCTCCTTGAAAGTGTATCGGTACCAACAACCAAGCACCCGGATAAGCCTCTGCTAGAGGCTTATTCCCCTCATCCTCGATAGTCTGAGTATCGTGAATGGAAACCACTTGTAACTGCTTGAGTTGCCTTCCCAACAAATTGTCTGCATCTGGAAATTCCATACCCAGCCTGCTCGACAAACTGGAACCTTGATAGTAAAGTGCCACATTCAGCCAAACCTGCCGCTGCGGAAGATATTGCAGGATAGAAACGTGGTCGATGTGCAAAAGCTGACCAATTTCCGTTGTGGCTGTGGCAAAAATTACTTCTAATTCTAGAGAGCTACGAATTGCAGAAATCGACCGATTCAATGCTTGCTCGCGCTGAGCTTGTTGTTGCATTTGGTTATAGAGTTCGGCTTGCTGAATTGCGATCGCTACCTGGGTTGCCAATGAACAAAGCAAATCAATTTCCAACTGTTGCCACTGTCGGGGTTGCGAACAATCATGAGCAATTAGCAGTCCCCACAATTCCTCTCCTTGGAGAATCGGGACGATCAAGCTGGCTCTAACTTGAAGCCGATGTAGTAAATCGATGTGACATTGACTCAACTCGGCTGTATAAATATCTTCTATAGTTTTAGTGCGACCCTGTTGGTACTGGACATAGACTTGTTCAAAGCAAGGATCGTGGATTGTTGTTCCCAGGATGGGAGTCCAACCGTTGGCGACAGACTCCACTACCACGACTCCACTCCAGTCCGGCTGAAAGCGGAAAACGATCACTCGATCGGAGGCGAGAAATTGCCGGACTTCAGACACCGTCGTGTTGAGAATCTCTTCTAAATTTAAAGACTGACGGATGCGTTCTAGCATCGCCCTCAGCAGTCGTTCCCGCTCGGTTTGCTGTCTCAGTGACTCTTCAGCGGCTTTGCGATCGCTGATGTCGCGCACAATGACTAAAACTTCATCTTCCCCACTGACAACAAGCCGCGCCTCGTAATCGTGCAAATTGCCATTTTTGGGAAGCTGATACTCGAAGATTTGGATTTCGTTCGTAGAAAGTGCTTGCTCCACATGGTATTTGGCTTTCTCAGCGACTTCTATAGGCAAAACCTCGTCTAACTTTTTACCTAAGAATTCCTGAGCAGGTAACAACGTATCAAAATCTCTTGCCGTTTTGACGTCCAAATAAGTGCTATCTTTGCTAATTCGGAAGATCAAATCCGGGATGGCACTTATAAGAGCGCGATTTTTTGCTTCGCTTTTGCTTAGTGCCTCTTCTGCCTGTTTGCGCTCGGTAATGTCAGTCTGAATCCCCACAAAACCGATTAGATTCCCTTGTGGACTCCCGATTGGGGAAAGATAGAGTTCGTTCCAGAAAAGGGTGCCATCTTTGCGATAGTTGCGTAAGGTGACATGGCATTCTCTAGCTTCCCTAATCGCCATTCGTAGCTCATCAAGTGCTGGCTGAGCAGTGTCAGCGCCCTGCAAGAAGCGGCAGTTGTACCCTATGATTTCCTCAGCAGAATAGCCTGTTAAACGCTCAAAACTTGGATTGATATAAATAATTGGATTATCTGGTTGATTGGAGTCAGTAAGGACAATGCCATTGCAGCAATCACGGAGAACCTGCTCCAGTAAATGTAGACGTTCCTGTGCTTGTTTGCGCTCAGTTATGTCATCGCAAACCAGAAGGACAACTCTATCCGTATTCGTTCTTCGTACAATGCTAGCGGTAACATTTACCCAAAAAATGCTGCCGTCTTTGCAACAGGCACGCAATTCCCAACTAGTAACCAAAGCGTTTAACTCGATCCCTGAACTCAACTCAAATGCTTCTTGAATTGCTTGTTGCAAAAACTGAGCAAACTCAGCTTTTAACTTTTCTCGCTCGTCAGGAGCAAAAGTGCTGAAAATTGTTTTTCCAACCAACTCTTGGACGCTATAACCAAGACGAGCCGCTCCAAACTGATTAACCCCAACAACGACTCCTTCTGAATCCAAAGTAAAGTGAATACAGGGAGTCTTGTTGTACAGTGTTCGGTATGCTTCTAGTTCAGCTCTCGTGTTCCGCAGTTCTTCCTCAAGTTGGGGACGTTCTACATCTGCACCCGCAATAGTTTGTTGTAACTCTCCAGAAGCACCTTCACCTTGTAAATAGTCATGCCCAATTGGCTGGTGATTTGCGTCCATTTTGTAATCTCTTACCCCTTTTTTTTCATAGAGATAGAGGGACTAAATTTTTATCTTTGTTTATCAAAAAACTAATTTAATGGACTAAATAGCAAGTTGTTTGATGGGTTTGAATGCCTCAGTTATGGCTATGTAATGTTAAATGCTATACCAACTCAATCGTTCGCTTTCTAAAAAGGCTATGTCTATCATAGATATTTGAGCCAGCAATTATAATAACTCATTGCAGCTCGATAAAAAACATTACCTCCTGAGAAAACCTAAGTAATGGCTCTTTTACGTTAGAATTTCCTAACTGATTTTAAAATTGGTTTTTGTTTATACTAAACAATATTTACTTTTAATCTCATAAAGAAATATATATTTATGTTTAATTTATTATAGTTGTAGAGCGGTCCTAAAAGTAGCGAACCACGCTTTTCTCTACACTTTAACCATTATTTGCGAGAGAAGTGCTAGAAAATAGTCATTAACAATAGACTAGGAACTGGAAATCAACCAAACTCTGCTAACCGTGAATGACTAATATGAGCGCACAAACAGAAGAACCAATTACCTACGAAGGCGGCTGTCACTGTGGCGCAGTCCGCTTTCGGGTAATCGTTGACGAACATAAGGCAGATGACTGCAA
>NZ_JAMPJZ010000128.1:0-10743 GCF_039961835.1 Trichocoleus sp. ST-U1 | reverse complement strand
ACTGTCGTCCACAACCGTGACACTTGAACCGTTGTTTGCCGTTGTGAATACGACCATTCTTGACCGTGTGGGTAGATGCACAAGTTGGGCAGGCAGGCATGGAAGAAGGACAGCGAGAAACTCTACTTCTCTATCATTACATCTTTGGCACTACCCGCGGTTGTGCTAAGGGACTATCAGGTACACCAAAAATCAAGACGCTGGTAGCACCAAAGGGAGCCATTAGTAGAGGAGCGCCAGTTTTCACCGATAAATAAGCTGTGGCTGCAATGCCGATGAAACTACCCAGCGAACTCCACAGAATATGCCTATGATCGGGTCTCTCTAAAGGAACTGCACGTTTACTACCGCGTATTTTTAAGCAGTACTTGTCTACTCTCAAACGAATACTTTTGTAATTTAATTGAGGCAGAATGGTGCGATAATTTCGCCCTTTAGGCAGATAAATTCTCATCGTTGTTTTACTTTTATCAGATAGTAAAATCGGAAAAATTGGTCATAAAAAATCGCTCTGCTCAGCTTGCAAATCTTTATAGAGATTTGCAAGCTATGACCAGATAAATATCTAAATTCTGCAATTCAACCGTATTGCTATAGCAAACTTAAATGCTGTTATTCAATCTAGGGAAAGAAGGTATAAATGCCATGATTCGCTTTCATACAAGCAGAAGGATGACAAAAAACCTCATCTAACATGAAAAACATTCTCCCAGGTTAACCAATGTCATGAAATCTTAACATTGCTATTAACATTATCTTTTCCTCGTTCAAAATGAAACCTCTAATTCATAAGAATAAGCAATTTAAGTAATCAGTTTTATTGATACGTTGACAGCAAAAAACGATCGCTTGCGTGAATGAAGCAAGCGATCGCTCGGATAGATGAATTTTTACTGCATAGAGGAGAAGCGCGCGTTCGCCCTTGGCGCAAGCGAAGCTATCGCTTTGTTAAAGATCCCCAAGTTATCTGATCGCAAAGCGGGAAGCCGGGAAGTTGAAGAGATTTTGAAAATTAGATTGCCGTTCCGCTCTGGGTTCTGGTGCATCGTCCCAAAGGCTTTCATAATAGAAAAAAGTTACACCCAAACCGCGATCGCGAGCTGCCCGTACTTTAGATTGAATCAGTCGCATCGAAACAGGCTTATTTCTCAAGCCTGTGAGAACACCAACTCCAGTTGGAATTTTTTGTTGCACTTCTTGAATTTCCGGGCGGGTCAGCTGGTCGAGAAAACTTTGCAGATTGGGACGATAAACTTGCACAATTAACTCGTCCACAATATCTTTTCGCACCCAATTCAACCAATCTTGCAGATAAGTATTGTAAGCAGTGACGTAGGGATTAGGAGCAACGGAGAAAATTGCGTTGGTTTTTCTCTCTTTTACAGCTTTATTGAGTTGTGTCATGAATGCCGTAATTTTATCTGCACGCCAGCGCACCCATGCAGGATCTTTGGGATTGGAAGGCGCATCTTTCTTGGTTTCCTGTTTGTACAAGGCAAGCGTGTAGCGATCGTAGCCAAATTCATTGGGCAAACTGGTGTGATCGTCAAACTGAATACCATCGGCATCATATTTAGTGACGACTTCCAGCACCAGATCGGTGATAAATTGTTGCACCTCTGGATGGAAGGGATTAAGCCACACAACCTCACCCGCAGCGCCAATCCAAGTTTGGCTACCATCGCGGCGTTGCGTAATCCAATTCGGATGATTTGATGTCAATTCCGATAGCGGGGGAGCCATGAAACCGAACTCAAACCAGGGAATCACTAGCAAGCCTTGGCGATGAGCTTGGGCAATCAGGTCAGCGATGATATCTTGTCCCTGTAAGCCTTTGCTGACAGAAGATTGAATGCCTTCCCGTTGTGCTATGGCACTTTCGTAAAGCGTATAGCCAGAATTCCACACTACAGGATAGATCGTGTTGAAGTTTAGCTGCGCCAGTTGACTGACAGCATTTTGCAGCTTGGGGCGATCTCTGAGGATTTTATTGTCATTGTTGGTCATCCAAACGCCGCGAATTTCCTGAAAACGTTTCTGAGGAGTCGCTTCTGGGTTTGGGATTTGCTCGATTGCTTCTGGTGGCATTGGGCTTTGCGCGATCGCAGAGATGGGGTTGCCAGCCAGCAATACTGTGATGAATGATGCCAGAAACAGTAACAAGAGATACTTGAGCGATCGCCACCAACCTCTAGGGATGAAATGCAATTTCATAAGTTTGAATGATAAGTTAGCTATCCGATCGCTTAGCCTAGTGATGAAATGAACGATTAATAGTTTACAGGTATTTATATCTACTGAAAAATTGATTGTTAACAGGAATCATTCAATCAGTAATCTTGAATTGTTGTATTAGAAAAGCTGAAGCGTCGGGGTATTCTAAGTAGAATTACGGCCTACGCTCTATCAAACATTATTAGCGATCGCCTTCATCTAAATCCTTTCCCAGAGGCAGTTGGAGCTATCGTTTTTGTTCCAACTCGCTCCGTAAGTGCGATCGCGCCTGCTATTCACCTCACCCTTGTCTCACACGCTCCCCCTAGAAAGGCGAGTGAGGGATATTTAATGTACAAATACCCTCGCACTCCTCATATTGAAGGTTCCCGGCTCCAACCAGGGGATGAAGATTTGGATAGCGTACCTTTCAGCGCGATCGCGTCTCAATATGTAGCAGTCGAAGAAAAAGTCGATGGAGCCAATGCTGCCATAAGTTTTAGTTCTGATGGGCAAATTCTGTTGCGAAGCCGGGGACATTATTTAACTGGAGGAGAGCGAGAAAAGCACTTTAACTTGTTCAAACAATGGGCGTACAGGCATGCAGGAACGTTCTGGGAGGTGCTGGGCGATCGCTACATACTCTATGGCGAATGGCTCTATGCCAAACACACCGTCTTTTACGACTCCTTACCCCATTATTTCTTGGAATTTGATGTGCTAGACGTTGAACAGCAGCAGTTTCTCAGTACTCAACGTCGCAAGGAATTATTAGCTTACCAGCTTGGCGGGAGTTACCACCCATCGAGCGATCGCTTCTGTTTGCGGCTGCCCTACTGCATGATGTGGCAAAACCTGCTGCAACTGAAATTGAAGCGGATGGCAGCATCACCTCAAAGGGTCATGTCCGCCAAGGGGCAAAGATGGCGCGGCAAATCCTCTGGTCGCTCAACGTGCCATTTCATCAACGGGAGGCGATTGTCTCGCTGGTGCAGCATGGCAGTCTTCCCCTCTGGTTTTGGGACAAACCCAACCCGCAACGCGCTGTCATTAAAGCCAGTCAAGTCATTTGCTGCGACCTGCTGGCACTGCTGGCAGAAGCTGATGTTCGGGGTCGCGAGTGTGACGACCAGCTAGAACTGCTGGAGCGCGCTCAGTTCTTTCGGGAATTTTGTCAAGAGAATAATTGCTTATTTTATCCCCGACCGTTTCCTTCAGATCACAGTCGATTTGTCTATTTCCAAAAAGACAATCGCGATCCAAACTATGCTGCCTTTGATGACACTCGATTCGACGTTGTCCTGATGTCAGGATTACCGGGTGCTGGCAAAGACTATTGGATTCGGGAGTACCTTCCAGACTGGACAGTAATCTCTCTGGATGAACTGCGACAAGCGATGAGCATCTCTCCTAAAGATGACCAAGGTGCTGTAGGCGAGCGAGCCAGGGCGATCGCTAAAGAATGCATGAGAGCCGAAAAATCGTTTGTTTGGAATGCGACAAATCTCTCTCGGCAACTGCGTTCGTCGTTAATTAATCTATTTTCGGCTTACCAGGCACGGATTCGCATTGTCTACCTAGAAGTGTCTTGGGAAGAATTGCTGCGGCGCAATCATTCTCGCGCTGCTAATGTGCCGGAAGCGGTGATTCAGCGAATGCGCGATCGCTTAGAAGTTCCTGACCTTACTGAAGCCCATCAGGTAGATTGGGTTGTGGATAGTTGAGTGCATAGTAGCGCGATCGCTGTAGTCTACCGACAATACACCAGTCCATCTAGAATCTTCCGACGAAGCCCCTACTCTTCCAGAGCTATCCCAGGCATTAGCTAACTAGTCCCTCTAGAATCTGCCGAATTCGTCCTAGAATTCATCAGGTGAGCGATCGCCATATGGGGGTTACAAGCTTTCCCAGTCAAGCAGTAAGCTACTTGCTTAAAAAGACCACAGAACGTTTCCGAGGTAAAAGGTTTGCCATTTTCCTGAAAAAACACCACTACTTTTATCAAAGTCGAACTCTATATCCTACGCTCGATAAAACTAGATGATCGATCGGGATAGGATGAGTGCGATCTGCGCTAGCCTTCGGCTTCTCCAACGGAGTACGCAGCAGCGCTAGGCTTACGCCTCGCTTCGCTAACGCTATCGCTAGCAAGAAATAGATACGTGCTAGTAAACTATGGCAACCGACCCTCTCCACCTGCCTCCGTTTGACTCAGATGATGCCGAAACGCTCAACGTCATCATTGACACGCCCAAGGGCAGCCGTAACAAATTTGAGTGGGACAAGAAGTACGGGTTGTACAAGTTGGGCGGCGTACTGGCAGCAGGCGCATTTTTCCCATACGACTTCGGTTTCGTGCCCTCGACTCTAGCCGACGACGGCGACGCTATCGACGTGCTGGTATTGATGGAGGAGCCTGCCTTCGTCGGCTGCCTTGTCCCATCGCGGCTCATCGGCGGCTTTGGCGCTTTTCAAACCGAGGAGGGGAAAACTGATCGCAATGACCGCTTGCTCGCTGTTGCCGCCAACTCCCGCAACCAGCATGACGTGAAAACGCTCGACGACCTGAATCAGAACCTCATCCACGAGATTGAACACTTTTTCGTGTCGTACAACGCGGCTAAGGGCAAAACGTTCGAGCCACAAGGTCGCTTCGGACCGGAGCAAGCCCGACAACTGGTTATTGAGGCTGCGGAGCGTTTTCGCGAGTCCTAGCAAGTTGTCGGATTCATCAAAATCGTTGAGGCAGTTTAGGCGGCGTAATAGAAACGCTCGTGGATTACTTTGCCATTTTTCCATCTCTGTACAGACACTTGATCGTGCGTGACGTTGCCCCATTCAGAATGAGTGTAATCGACAAACCATTCAGAAATAATCACGTCTTCGCCATAAGCAACCGCTTTCAGTTCTGCTGCACGAAATTCGGTCACTTTAGAAAAGAAGTCCAGTTCTCTAGCGCGATTGGCGGCTTTCCCCACAGTGGCAGGCGTTTCATTTTCCTGCATCACTACATCCTCGCCATAGTATTTCTCAAAGGCTTCCATCGCTTTCCCTTGTAAAACCAGGGTCTTGATGTCTTCAAAGTTGGCTTTCAGGTCTGTTGCTGTAATCATGATTTTTGTTCTATTGGTTAGCTCAGAGTTGTCAGGTGAGAAACTTGATTTGGCTCACAACATTAATCATGTTTCATTCCTTCGGGTTTGAGAAGACTGCAAAATGGAATATGATTTATTCCGTTTGAGAATCAATCCCCATGTCAGACCTGATCGCCTGCATCAAGAGTTTTGTGCGAACCGTAGAAACAGGCAGTTTCTCCGCCGTTGCTAGAGAGATGGGTACCACTCAACCCACGATTAGCAAACAGATTGCTGCACTGGAAGACTATCTGGACGTGCAATTGCTGCTGCGATCGACACGCCAAGTGAGTTTGACCGATGAGGGAATGCGCTTTTATGAGCGTTGCCAATCCGTTCTCGAAGCACTCTCCGAAGCCGAATCTAGTGTGGGAAAACGGCAGAACCCGTCTGGACTATTACGGCTCAATTGCTCGGTTGCGTTTGGGCAGATGCAGGTACTCCCTCGCCTGAAACGATTTCTCGATCGCTATCGGGATATCAAGATTGACCTGACGATGTCTGACCACTTTGTCGATTTAGTTGGAGAGGGACTCGATCTAGCGATCAGAATTGGCAAGTTTGTTGATCCCAACTTAATCTCACAACCACTCGGCACATACCGATTTGTCGCAGTCGCATCGGCGGACTATTTGGAGAAGTTTGGTGAGCCACAAATACCAGCCGACCTTTTGCACCACAACTGCATTGTTTATACCAGGCAGTCTACAGGTAATGAATGGCATTTTCGAGGCACAACGGTAACGGTAAGTGGAAATCTGCAAGTCAATAACTCGATGGCGCTACGTGAAGCCGTGTTGGCAAACATTGGCATTGGCACCTCCCCCATATGGGCGTTTACTGATGAACTCCGAAATCAATCGGTCAAAGTCATCCTTGCAGAATACGAACCTGACCCAATACCGATTCAGGTCGTTTACCGTCGAGGACGCTTTCAGTCAGCGAAGGTTAAATGCTTTATTGACTTTCTCATAGATGAGTTTAAGGCTGGACTGTCTTGAAACAATAGACCTTTTGCTCTCATTCGCTGCTGGGATACTATGGGGTCTGAAATTAGGCGATAGCGAAGCGAGAAGAGCGAAGCGCAACTTGATTAATGCGTCGGCACAGATGCCTTCACTGCTGATGCCTTCACCACTGATGTCAATGTTAGAAGCTGCTTATATAGATTCAATGACCCTAAGAATATCTTCATCAGTAGCCGGACTATTATTATCAATAACCGCATCCCATTGATGGTTAATGCTTGCTGCTATCTTATTGTATTCTTCTACTTTCTCATCTGATACGGGTATGTGTTCTGAATTGTCTCTGTTTCTCAGGCTTTTCAAACACTCTTCTAAATCAGCATAGACTTTTATCAACTTGACTTCGTATTGATTTCTTAAGGACGAATGCATCTGATTGAATCCGTCTCCTGCCCCTAAACTTTCAATCATTACCTTACTATGCTGCTGAAACTCCTTATCGATTTCCTTTTCAACGGCTTCCCAACCATTCTCACCTGGCGCTAATTTCAGCCATATCGGCTCTACTCTTAAGAATTTTATGTCTGTATTTTTATTGACTTTGCTTCCAATATATGTCTTTCCTGAGCCTTTTGGTCCAATGAGTATGTATAGTATTTTCCTCATCTTGTTATTACCTCTAACGGCTCTACTTGTATTGCAAACATGACGATAGGAGTTTATCCCCTAGTTCACACCGTTAACTGTATCTGCGTTACCCCTTGGCGCAACTGGCGCTGCCTAGCGAGCCAAGAGTGCCTCACGAGCTTGCCCAGCAGGGGTGCTAACTGACTTGCCCCCCAACGCAACAGTGCGCTTTTACGCAATAGCTCAGCCTGAGCCGCTTCCTGACTTTGAAGCTGCTGCGCTCGAATAATCTCCGGCTCTCGCTCAGCTTGAATCTGTGCGAAAATGGCATCAATTGCTGCATCTGTTGCTTCCTCACGCAACAGGGGAACCAGATGATTTGCTGCAACAATTACATCTCGTAAAGCCATATTGATGCCTTGGGCGCGAATCGGTGACATCGGGTGAACAGCATCGCCTAGCAACAGTAATCCTGGTGCATACCAACGCGAACAACGCCCGACGACAACGGATAACAAAATCGGTCGCTCAATGGTTTCTGCATGAGTCCGGATATGCTCGGCTAACCACGGGGGCGATGCAGAAGCCAAAATATCAGGCCAATCGGCTTGCTTCCAGCCCATTGGGGCATCTTCATGGAGTGCCCAGCCTATCTGAAGATTCCCCTCGGAAGAGCGAAACAGCCCAAATGCATTGCGATCGCGAACAATTGAATAAAATACGTTCTCGGATTCCAAGCGCGGACTATCCGCCAATTTAAACCAAAGAATATCAAAGCTTCCCGACTGTTGCTCTAGAGGCAAGTTAGCTCGCTGCCGAACAACAGAATTCCGACCATCTGCCCCTATGACTAGATTCGCAGAAATAGAGCGCTCGTCACCCAGCTTCACGCCCGAAACCCGTTGCTCGCTCCACAGCAAATCCTGCACGGGACTGCCGGGGATAAACTCAAAATTGGGATAAGTGTTTGCCTTGTCAATTAGTGCTTCCAGGAAAGCTGGCTGTGAAACGAGGGTGCAGGGCTTACCCCCCGGTTCGATTGGCTCATCAACTCGAAACAGAAATCGGTTCTCAATCAGGACTTCCCAAGCATCCAAAGGTCGATGAGGGATGCTCTCTAGCACAGACGACAATCCCATCTGCTCTAGAGCATCTAGCCCACTGGGCATCAGCCCCTCACCGCGAAAAACTCTCCGGAAGTTACGGGAGGATTCAATCAGTTTGACGGCGATGCCACGTTTGACGAGAAGCAGTGCAAGCGTTGCACCAGCAGGACCTGCCCCGACAATTACAACCTGAGTCATCACTTTAAAACTGCTTTGAATGACTTCAGAATACCAAAGTTATCTGTGCCATCTAACTCCTAGTAATAACGTGGCACAGCCCACTTGAGGTAAGCAGTTCCAGGCTGTAGAGAAGATGCAATCAACAATCTGTATCCCTAATCAGAAGGAAGAAGCTGATAGAGCTCTAAGATTAGAAAATTAATCAGGCTTTGGTCAGAATTACGGGGTAATCTTTGCTATGTCCAACAGCATTGGGGATGTTCTTGAACCCGAAGTTAAAGATTTGGGCGGATTTGAGGCAAGGCGCATCTTGCCTCACGCAACTCGGCAGATGGTTGGACCATTCATCTTTTTCGACCATCTCGGCCCAGCTACCTTTGCACCGGGTCAAGGGATGGATGTGCGACCGCATCCGCATATCAATTTAGCAACACTGACTTACTTGTTTGAAGGGGTGCTGCTCCATAGCGATAGTCTCAAGGTTGTTCAAGAAATTCATCCCGGAGCCGTGAACTGGATGACGGCGGGTCGTGGCATTGTCCATTCGGAGCGAACGCCCAAGGCGGGGAGGAGTCGCGAAAGACGGCTACATGGCATTCAGACGTGGCTCGCACTTCCTTCGGAACACGAGGAGACCGAACCTTGGTTTCGTCACTACCCAGCGACTGACATCCCCGCTTGGCAAGATGGGGGTGTCTCAATCACACTGATTGCAGGGCAGGCGTATGGTCGCACATCACCCGTTCAAACGTTCTCACCGATGATTTACCTTGATGTACAACTGCCGAGTGGAACCCAGTTCACGCTGCCTCCGGACTATAGTGAGCAAGCCGTCTACAGTGTTACAAACGGTTTGAGCATAGATGGCGAACCGCTGGAGCCACAACGAATGATTGTACTGAATCCCAATCAGACTGTGAGCATTAGTGCGAAAGCCGACGCTCGTTGCATTGTGGTAGGTGGTGAACCTGTCGGTGAGCGGCACAAGTGGTGGAATTTTGTCTCTAGCCGCCTTGAGCGCATTGAGCAAGCGAAAGCGGACTGGAAGAACGGATGGTTTGAGCGGGTTCCAAACGAAACCGAGTTTATCCCACTGCCTGAAGAACCCCTCTCGCGACCTGAACAACCCATGTAAAAGGAGCAGCTTATTCCTATTTAGGCGCGGCGGCAGCTTGTTGCATCCAAAAATCATTCCACCAGCGCTATGCTCGCTTATGCGGGATTGTTTAGCCCCGTGCATGGAAGGAAGAAGATATGCGAAAATTCTTGGAAACAACGGCTCAATACGCGATTCGCTATCTTGAAGGCTTAGACGCTCGTCAAGTTGCGCCAACGGAGGAAGCGATCGCTAATCTCATCCAGTTTGATGAACCTCTTCCCAATCAGCCTGTCGAAGCTGAACTCGTCTTGCAACTACTCGATGAAATTGGTTCACCCGCATCAATAGCACAGGCAGGCTCCCGCTTCTTCGGGTTTGTTACAGGTGGTTCCCTGCCTGCCGCCTTAGCCGCTAATTGGCTAGCCGCAGCGTGGGACCAAAATTGTGGAATGTATCGCATCACTCCAGCTACAGCCTTACTAGAACAGGTAGCTTTGCACTGGCTGCTAGACGTACTGCATCTCCCCGCCGAGTGTGGTGGTGCCTTTGTCACGGGAGCAACCGTTGCTAACTTTACCGCATTAGCCGCCGCCCGCCACGCGGTACTCGAACGAGAGGGTTGGAACGTAGAAGCAGACGGGTTGTTTGGTGCGCCACCGATTACGGTTGCCGTCAGCGAGGAAGTACACCCAAGCTTGTTGAAAGCGTTGGGATTGCTGGGATTAGGTCGAAGCCGAGTCGTGAAAGTCCCCGTTGATGGACAGGGGCGGATGCGTCCGGACGCTATTCCCACCCTGACTCGTCCTGCGATTATCTGTACCCAAGTCGGAAATGTGAACACAGGCGCGTGCGATCCGGTTGGAGCAATTTGCGATCGCGCCAAGGAATTGGGAGCTTGGGTGCATGTAGACGGTGCATTCGGACTCTGGGCAGCCGCCGCACCATCATTGGCACACCTCACGGCTGGTATGGAAGAGGCAGATTCTTGGGCGACAGATGCTCACAAGTGGTTGAACGTGCCGTATGATAGTGGGTTGGCGTTTGTTCGCGATGCCCCTTCGTTGCAAGCGGCAATGGCGATTACTGCGGAGTATTTACCCACCGTCAGCGAACAGCGCAACCCGTCAGACTATACGCCTGAATTATCGAGGCGTGCGCGTGGTGTTGAGGTGTGGGCAGCATTGCGATCGCTCGGTCGTTCTGGTTTGGCAGATTTAATCGAGCGTACCTGTCGCCATGCCCGACACTTTGCCAAGGAGTTGAAAGCTGCTGGTTACCCCATTCTCAACGATGTGGTGTTGAATCAAGTCTTAGTGTCTTTTGGGGATGCAGAAACGACTCATCGGGTGATTGCCGATATTCAAGCCGAGGGGACTTGTTGGTGTGGCAGTACGGTTTGGCAAGGGCAGACGGCG
>NZ_JAMPJZ010000127.1:0-10938 GCF_039961835.1 Trichocoleus sp. ST-U1 | reverse complement strand
GTGGTGTGCATGAACAGGATAAGAGCTTGACGCCTCACCTATAGTGGTTCCGTCTGTCGCTAGGAGCAATGCCTTAGCAGAGCCTGTTCCTAAATCAATGCCAAGCAACATTAGGCTAGTCCTCAAATCATTCAGCGTCTTAGCAAACGCGCGATCGCTTGCACCAATTCTTCCGGTTCGACAGGCTTCGAGATGTGCATCCCAAATCCGGCAGCTAAGGCTTGCTGCTGATTGATTTCTCCAGCATAGGCAGTAAGTGCGATCGCAGGAATCGTGCCTCCCTGTTGGGGCGACCACTTTCTAATTTGCCGAATCAGCGCATAACCATCCATCTCTGGCATCCCAATGTCACATAACAACAGATCGGGGACAGATTGATTCAGGTGGGTCAATGCCTGTACACCCGAAGCAGCTGTCGTAACTTCTGCACCAGATTGCGTCAGGGTGAATGCTGCCAACTCCCGCATATCTGCATCGTCGTCCACAACCAAGACCCGAACACCTGCTAAGTCTGTCGCATTTTCTGAATGCCTACGATCGGAAGAGGGTTCCGGCTCAACGAGGTTTAACGGGAGCCGGATAGTAAATGTAGCCCCTAAGTTTTGTCCTAAGCTGTCTGCTTGAACGGTTCCTCCATGCAGTTCGGTAAAATGACGGACGATCGCCAGTCCCAATCCCAATCCGCCGAATTGTCGGGTCGTTGTCCCATCTTCTTGACGGAAGTAGTCAAACACATAGGGTAAGAAGTCTCGACTGATGCCTTTTCCAGTATCTTTGACTTGAATCTGAGCATACGTGCCAACTTGCTCTAGTCGCACTTCGATTCGTCCTCCGCTTGGGGTGAACTTCACGGCATTGGAAAGGAGGTTCCAGACTACTTGTTGCAGGCGATTCGTATCGCCTAAAACCGTTCCTGAAACGGGATTAAATATAGTTTGGATTTGAATGTGTTTGGCTTCGGCTGCTAGTCGTACCGTTTCTAGGGCGGCTTCAATCGTTCCTGCTAGATTTACGGGAGCGACGTTTAACGTCATTTTTCCTTGCAGAATGCGCGAGACATCCAACAAGTCCTCAATTAATTGGGCTTGCAGCTTGGCGTTGCGTTCGATCGTTTCCAGCGCTTGCTGCGTTTTTGTGGCATCGAGTCGCCCAGTTCGGAGCAATTTTGTCCAGCCCAGAATCGGATTGAGGGGCGATCGCAACTCGTGGGACAACACCGCTAAAAATTCGTCTTTAATCCGGTTAGCGGTTTCTGCTTTGGCGCGATCGCTTTGAGCCGCCCGGTACAACTGAGCATTGTCAATCGCCAAGGATGCACGACGAGCCAATTCCTCTGCTAGTTGCAAATCTGCCGGGGTATACTGTCGTTCTGATTCGGCGGAGATAAAGGAAATGACCCCTAGAATTCGTGCCTGAGTTCGTAGTGGCACCGTCATTACCGATTTGAATCCCACCTGCCGTAGAATCTCTAAATGCTCTGAATCACGCGCTGCCTGCACCAACACTTCATCAGGAATATCGGGCACTAAATCCGGTTGTCCAGTCCGCAATGTGTATGCAGCACCGCGAGGGTCATCTGGGTTTATCGGATACTTGTCTCTAATCTGATATGCCCATTCCAGCTTGGCAGGGTCGATGTGAGCAACCGCAATCTGCGCGATCGCACCGTTCTCTTCTATCATGTGAACCGTACACCAGTCGGCTAATTCCGGCACCGTAAGCTGTGCGACGCGCTCTAGAGTCGTTTGATAATCGAGTGAGGATGCAAGCACGGCACTCGCCTCAGAGAGAAAGCGTTGGGCAAGCTCTAACCTGACGCGCTCAGTCACATCTACCACATAGACTAGAACGCCTTCGACCTGACCATTTGAGTTAACAGTCGGAAGATAGTAAACGTTATAGTAACCGGGACGGCGATCGCCGCGTCCGGGAACTTTCACCGCAAAGTTCGGTGAAATGAAGGGATTCCCTGTGGTGTATATCTGATGAAAGACTTCAACTAATTGGGGATCGAATTGACCAAAAAGATCGGGAATTGAGTAGCCTAAGTGTTGCTCGCGAGTTAATCCATTAATTTCTGCTAATGCTTCGTTGATGGCAATAAATCGCTGCTTTTCATCTAACAGAGCAAGTCCAATGGGTGATGTTTCAAAAATGGTTTCCAGTTGGCGCTGTGCGGCTTCTGCTTCAGAGCGTGCAAGGCGCTCGCGTTCTAACAGTTGTTCTCGTTCTTGTTCTGCTTGCTTGCGCTCCGTCACATCCAGCACCAGCGATAACACCGAAATCATCCGTCCCGATTCGTCCCTGAGACTGGAGTTATACCACTCGCAATGCACAATGTTGCGATCTTCGGTGTAATTGCGGTTGTATGAAAAAATATGGGGTTCTTCACCATAGACCAGCCGTTGGCAGACTTCAGCAACTGCTTCCAGGTCTTCCTCAAAGACAAAAGGTATCTCTGTTAAAGATTTACCCAGCATTTCTTCGGCTTTCCAGCCCAAAATGCGCTCTGCACCAGCAGACCACCGAATGACTTGAAAGTCTCGATTCCATTCAACGACTGCCATAGGAGAGTTTTCAACATGGAAGTTGAGCTTTTGTAGGGCTTGACGCAACGCCTCTTCCGCTTGCTTGCGTTCTGTGATATTTATGACGACACCAATCGAGTGCTTGGGATTTCCCTGAACATCATAAGTAAACTTTCCTCTCGCTTCCACCCAGTGAACCGAGCCATCTGACCAACGTAGGCGATATTCATGGTGATACTCTTTCTTTTGGGCTATGGCTTGCTGAAATTTCGCCTCAGCTTCTGCTAGGTCATCGGGATGAACCCGACTTGCCCAAACTTCATGGCTGGGTTCGCATTCATTCGGTTGTAGACCCAGGACGGTGAAGTGTCCTTCTGACCAAAGCAATGCCTCGGTCTGCATATCCCAGTCCCACGTTCCCATGCGTCCGACCTTGAGCGCGAGTTGCAGATGAGCTTCACTTTCTCGCAATTGTTCTTCTGCCCGCGATCGCTCTACGGCTAGCCAGGTTTTTTGAGCAATTCGCTCCATCTGCACCACATCTTCCTCCGTCCAGCGCCGGGGAGCCACATGGTGCAACACTAACAATGCAACAAATCGCCCTTCTTTCACTAAGGGAACACACACGAGAGATTTGGTTTGAATTGCATCAAAGGCAGCCGCCCCAACTCCGGCTGTCCGAGGATCGCGATCGACATCATCTACGACGATAGTTTTGCCCTGCTTTAATTCAGCAATGAGTTCACGACCAAACGAATCCATGTGATGGCTACCGACGATGCTGACGACACCATTGCAATAGTCGCGATCGACGATGACGTATTCCTGAGTGGAATCAATTTCACCGTAGGTACAGCGAGTGACATTGAAGTGCTCTCCTGCGGAGCGAACCACCCGCCACATAATTTCCTTCGAGTCTTGAATGGCACGAATCGCATCATTCAGTTCAATCAGAAACTGCTGCTGTCGTTCTTTTTCCTGTAGCTCTGCCAGCAGTGACTCAATCTGTTGCCTTGCCCGCACCTGGGCTGTCACGTCCATGTTATAAACCAACACGCCCTGAATGGTTTCCTCCGCATCCCGCCAAGGCGCAAAGATGCAGTTGAAAAATCCTTCTTCCAACACACCATTGCTGTTTCGATCCCAGTAAGCAAGCGACTCATTTCCAATGAACGGTTCTCCCGTTCGGTAAACACGATCGAGCGCTTCAAAGTAAATTTGCCCCTCTAGCTCCGGGAAAACGTCCCGCATTGATTTACCGATAATGTCTGGAGTGCGCCCAGCCACTTGCAGATAAGTTGGATTGGCAAATTCATACACAAGATCGGAACCTTTAACAATTCCAATCATGGCAGGCAATTGCATCAGGATTTCATGCAACCGCTGGCGTTCGCTTTCTGCTTCGAGTCGGGCAGTTTGTTCTCGATCTAAAAGGCGATCGCGCTCCGCTTCCATTTGTTTGCGTTGGGTGATGTCAACCGAAACGCCAATCATGCGAACTCCTCGTCCCGTCTCATCCCGATAGACTTGCCCCTGACTGTTGAGCCAGCGCACAACGCCGTCTGGACAAATTACTCGATACTCCGGTGTGTAGGGCTGTTCTCCAGCCATTGCCCCTGCCGTCGCTTGGATCACCTGTTGTCGATCGTCTGGATGAATGAGCGCAACAAACTCTTCTCCCGTCCCTTCATAAAGACCCCAAAAGTCTAGAGCATTAGCAGAACACACCACTCGATTGCTCTGCAAATCCATATCCCAGACAACCGTTTGAGCCGCCGTCAGTGCTAATTGCAGGCGTTCATCGCTTTCTCGGAATGCCTGTTCAATTTGTTTGTAATCGGTCACGTCTTTGAAGATAACGACGGCTGCAATAATCTGCCCTTGGTTATCTAAAATCGGTGCTGAGTTGACGTTAATGAAGACGCGGCTACCATCATCTCGATGAATTTCTATCTGTTCGTTGGTGACGACCTCACCTGTTTTTAGCGATCGCACCAATGGATACTCATGAGGGGCATAGAGCTGACCATTTAAGCGAAAGATTTCACAGGGAATCAGGGGTGCATATTCCTCAAGCTCAAGCAACTGTTCGTAACCATACCCAACAATTTGCTTGGTTTGTTCGTTCGCCAGAGCTAACTTACCAGATGCCGCATCAGCAATCATGACTCCAGCAGGCATTTGTCGCAATACGGCTTCAAATCGGGCGCGTTCAATTTCAAGCTCGTGCAACAACCGTTCTCGTTCTGCCTCCGCTTGCTTGCGATCGCTTACATCCCGAAAATAGACCGCTACCCCTGCCGTCGAGGGATAAGCATTCGCCTCTATCCAACGCTGAACAGATTCCCCAAATTCTTCCCAGGAAACAGGAACCTGTTGTGCCACTGCCCGATGTAGTTCCCGATATGCAATGCCACCGACCAACTCAGGAAAAACCTCATTCCAAACGTGCTTTCCCAGTAACTCTTCTGGCGTTTTGTGCAGGATTTGAGCCGCCGCCCGATTCACGTAGGTGTAGCGCCAGTCGCGATCGAAGGCGACAAAAGCATCTGTAATGCTTTCAAGAATCGTTGCAACCTTGTGTTCAGTTTCTTGGGCAGGGAACAACTGTTCGCTTTCAAGAGTGCGGGCAAAGCGTTCAATGACTTCAGAGCGAGAAATTCCTCGCCTGTGAGCCTCTTGATCGAGCGATCGCCATGCTGTATCGGTGAGAGATAGGCTAACCCGTTGTTTCGTCTCTGAGTTCCAATTGCTAACAAACTTGCCTGTGCCGTCGCGCTTCATGAACAGCCATCCGTATACATACACGGTCTTCTCTATTCAATCTGAGTCGCTACGTCAGGAGAATCCGTCTTAAGAGAGATGCTTTGGAGAGAGGGAATACGGATGCGGATGATACCTACGAGAATCGGGCTAGCGTTCCTTCCTTTAGCGCCAAACTCATGCAAATTACGCAAGTGTTCGGCAACAGTTTCGACGAAAAGTGACGACTCTCAAAGAGCCAGAAACCTTTTTGCGACTTGAGCCGAAATCTAATTTCTGGGGAGGTCTAATGGGTTAGTCTATACTGACAGATGGCAATTCCTACCGGGTGAAGATAGGCTTGTTCGACCAGCATCGCCAACAATTAGTGGAAAAAGATGCACCCCTGGCTGCGAGGATGCGCCCACGTACTCTTGATGAGTTTATCGGGCAAGACCACATCCTAGGCTCCGGGCGTTTGTTACGCCGTGCGATTCAAGCTGACCAGCTTTCTTCCCTGATTTTTTTTGGTCCACCGGGTACGGGGAAAACAACTCTGGCTCGGATTATCGCCAATACCACCCGCGCTCACTTCATTGCGATTAATGCCGTCCTTTCTGGGGTAAAAGAAATTCGGGATGCGATCGCTACCGCTCAAAAACGCCAAAAAGAACACACTCAGCGCACAATTCTTTTTGTTGACGAGGTTCATCGCTTCAATAAATCTCAACAGGACGCCCTGCTTCCTTGGGTGGAAAATGGGACGGTGATTCTCATTGGTGCAACCACAGAAAATCCCTATTTTGAAGTTAACAAAGCTCTTGTCAGCCGTTCCCGCATCTTTCAGCTAAAGCCCCTCAATGAAGCTGACTTACGCCGCGTCCTCGAACAGGCACTCGCTGACGCAGAACGCGGTTATGGTCAGCTATCTGTAATCTTAGAGCCGGATGCGATCGCACATTTGGTCAATGTCGCTAATGGTGATGCCCGTTCCTTACTCAATGCCTTGGAATTAGCCGTCGAAACCACACCCGCCGACGAAACTGGAACGATTCGCATTACGCTATCTGTCGCGGAGGAATCGATTCAGCAGAGGGCTGTACTCTATGACAAGGAAGGAGACGCCCACTTCGATACGATTAGTGCCTTTATCAAAAGTTTGCGCGGTTCCGACCCGGATGCAGCTTTATATTGGCTAGCAAAAATGGTTTATGCCGGGGAAGACCCCCGCTTCATTTTCCGGCGAATGTTAATTTTAGCCAGTGAAGATGTGGGACTCGCTGACCCCAATGCCTTAGTTGTTGTAAATGCCTGCGCCAGTGCCTTTGAGTGGGTGGGGATGCCAGAAGGACGCTATCACTTGGCTCAAGCCACGCTTTATCTCGCCAATGCGCCCAAATCTAACAGCACGATGGGATTTTTTGATGCGCTAGCGGTGGTTGAAAAGGAACGGGAGGCAGAGGTACCCAATCACCTCAAGGATGCCAACCGGGACAAGAAAGGATTGGGACATGGTGCAGGCTATCTTTATCCTCACGCCTACCGCGACCACTGGGTAGCACAACAGTATTTACCGAGTAGTTTGCAGGGACAGGTGTTTTATCAACCTTCAACACAGGGATTTGAAGGAGAAATTAAGACGCAGGTGGCGCGTCATCGGGAAGCACAGTTGGAAGCAGTGGCAGAAGGTGTTTTTATCTCACCCGTGGAAGTGCTAACAACAGGCCCGACTGACCGCACAGTTGACCGTTGGTTGCAGCGCACGTTGAGTCAGATTGGCGAGCAACTTGCAGGGATACGCGATCGCATTTTCACCCTTGCACAACTTCAGCGTCACCATGTCATTTTGGACTTGAATGCCGGGAGTGGTTTACTCACCTTTGAAGCTTTGCGTCGCGTACCAGAAGGTGGCGTTTATGCCTGTACTCACACTGCTGATGAAGCAAAGGCACTCCAAGAGCAAGTGGTAGCGCTTCCAGAACTCAATCGTCCCGTCCTATTGAGTGCTACCTTAACCCAATTGCCAAAGGTTTTAGCTGCCCAATCCTCTGATATCCGATTTGACTGCATCATCGGGCGAAATGCACTTATCCACGAACCGGATAAAGCAGCAGCAGCCAAATGGTTAGCCCAATTACTGCAACAGTCGGGCGTTTTGGTACTTGCAGAAACAGTGCCACGCCACACGCAACGGCTTTATCGTTTGCTCGAAAAGTCGAAACCCAATGCCGACTTATACCAGCGATTAGTGGCAGCGGAAGAGGCAATTTACAGCGACATGTCAGATCCAATGGTTAACTGGGATGCGTTTGATTTGAGAAAAGCTTTCGAGTCGGCGGGATTGGTGGTTGAAGTGACTGAGGAGCGATCGCAAACCTCCATGCATATTACACCCGCCTTAATTGACCGCTGGTTCGCAACGACTTCTGTAAGGAATAGACCCTCCTATGCGGCGCATTTGGCGAAGCACCTCCAAGAACAAGAAATTCGGACTATAAAAGAGCTATTTATCCGCTCCCTGCTTCATCAGACCGTTAATTGGGAAAGCGCGATCGCTTTTGTACAATCTTCGTTATCGTAGGGGACGTGACGGATTTCCGATTCATTTCGAGTATTTAGATTATGGAAGAAGTTCTTGAGATACTCAAAAAAGTCATTCTAGGGCTAGTTGGTGGTGGAGCGGCGTTATTAGCTTTCTATCTGGCACTGTTTTTTTCGATTATGGTTCTGGTTCCTACCAGTTCTCCTAATCAACTAGAAGAATGGACAAACACTGTGGTGACAGTGTTTGGTATCAAAATGACTCTACTCTGGATGCAACGCTTAAAAGGGGCTGCCATTGGTATGGGTATTGTCCTTCCCCTTGCTGCCATTGCTTGGTTTTCACTCCGAACATTAATTAAGCAACAGTAGTAATAACAAGTAATTTGTAATCAGACAGCAGTTAAACAAAACAGCGGTTAAGTTTTCAATGCTCAACCTAATTTATGGGCTTTGTTGCGGTAGCACTAGCGATTTTACCTTGATTCTGTCACTTAAAAAAAGCACTTCTTCCTATAAATTAGGCTAAAAAGAAGTAGACATTTACTGAAAAAAGGAGCTAAATTCATGAATCAATCTATTTCTAGATTAGTAGATAACCTGCCAAGTAGCAGCATGACCGTTTATATGCTGCGATCGCTCGATTATGTCGTTCCCGGTGAGTGGCAAAACTTGGTGGGATTTGAAAATACTATCCGTGCGGTGACAGGTGTTACCGACAAAGGTCTGATTGAGGAGATTGGCGAAAGAGCGATCGCGCTGTACAACGATCCAACCCAGAGTTATCAACAAACCTTATGGCTTTACCAAACCATTGACCGTGCTGATAGTGCCATTGGTGCAGCAGCACTAGCGAACAAAGTTGGCGAGAAAATCAGCTTCCTGAATTTTTTAAACCAGCTTACTCCCAAAGCGGATACCGTACAAGCGATTGATTTGTCCCTAAAGCTGGTTGTCGAGTTGATTGCCTTTTGTCGGTTGCACGGCATTCCTACCAGCATTGAAGCATTTAGAACTTCTTTAGGAAAGTATCACAACGAATCCATAATGCGAATGGCTGCGCTAGTTGCTGTTGATGGATTGATTCCGCTTGGCCCCAACTTCATCCTCAAAGCTCAATCTATTCTTAGCCAGGTCAATCCTTCGCAATTAGAAGGAAATACGACCTATCAGAGTATCAACAGTGCAATCCCTGGCGGTACTACGGCTGGAAAATTAGGCTTCATCGGTGAGAGTTTTGCCTCAGTTAACGGCTGGATGAATAACTTTGTTGCATCTCGCGGGTTAACACAAGAAAATGTTTTGGGGCACTTACAACAGTTTATGAATACGGCTGATAGTAAGTTGGATTATCTAGCTGCATTCCTAGATATGTCAACCAATTACTACGAGCATACGGGTACGCAAACTGTGGCTCGAAATTTGATTTTACGAGCAGCCGAACAAACTGAAGGTAAAGGTAAAGACAAAAAGAAAAAGCACAAGGACAAAGAAAAGGAAAAAGGTAAAAAAAAGAAAGATTAACCAGAGTGCGATCGCTCCTCATTCTCTCAAATGGAGACAAGTACAGGCATCAAACGAGGAATAGAGAGTATAGAGCATGGTCGAACACGCCCTATTGAGGAGTTAGGGCAGGAAATGCTGTAAAAATAGGCTTTCAAGTTAGAACAACTAAGACGGTAGAAGAGCAAATAGAGGCAAATTACCTGTTTGTTAACATACACATTACTATCAAGATTTGATCTTGCAGAAATATCTTACCATGACGCAATCAGAAGAAATATCCGTCTCATTAGATATGATTCGCACTGACAGTGATATTGAATCTAAGGAAAAACAACATATATGTATAATTAAACGTTTTGCCAAAGTTATGCGAGATGGTGACGATTATCCATCAGTTATATGCTTTTTTGATGGCAAGCATTACAGACTTATTTACGGTATTAATCTTTTGAAAGCTGCTGAATTAGCGGGACAGAAGACTATCCTAGTAGATGTTCATTCTAACCCGTATATTTATCCACGCAAAAATGACGATAAGGGTAGGACTGTTAAGAAGGTACTATCCCTACTAGAGGCAATGGGTGAAGATGAGAAATTGAACTGGTCAACCTATAAAATTGCTGCTATATGTTGTGTTAGCGAGCGCACAGTCTGTAATTGGATCAAGAAATGTGGCTACGAAGCTCCCGAAGTAATTCAAGCATGGAATAGACACGGTGCAAAAAGAGATTACCAAGTTAATACACATAACATTCGTCAAAGCAATCAATCAAAATCAAAAGCAAATGGATTTAATTGGACTGCTATTAATGACAAGCAATTTGAAGAAATTGTGTATGAACTAGTCAAGTCTTATAATCCAAATTATATCGATTGGAGAACTGGAACAGGTGGTAAGGGCAGAGATATAGAGGCTAAGTTCAAAATAAATGGTGGCTTGGATGAAGAGAGAGAAGAACTCTACTTTATTGAAGCCAAGCACTTTAAAAAAGGCGTAAACTGGGTACATCTTTCAAATGCATTTACTTGGGCAGAAAAATTCAAGCCTTCAGTTTTTGTTATTGCTGTTTCAAGTCATTTAGCTAATAATTGTAGAGATGAAATATCAGATTGGGAAAAGATTCATTCATATATTCATGTTATTCGTTGGGATCGAAAAAATATTCAAGAATTAGTTTTATCTAAACCAGCTGTCAAAAATCTAGCTGTAAAGTTAAAACTAATACCTAAATCTATGCAATGACAATTGCCTTAAACTTTTAGTGAGATCGCCTACCGCCGTAGCTTGGGTTGACGCTCTTGTAAGCCAACGCCCACTTCCGTCCAATATCTACGCCAAAGGCAGCAATCGCATTTCAGCATTGGTGAGGATAGCGATCGCTTAATTTATCAATCGCGCCAGATCCCAATTAGTCTGCCTCAGAAATGCACTCGCTAAAGATGTCATTCAAGTCAAATCTAGGGAAAAATTGGCTCTGTTGAACTAAAACGTAGCGCTCATCGTGGAACTGATAAATTTCAATAGACCTCCTGCATGAATGGTCAAGTAGTGTGCCAGTTCATAATCGAGATTGCACAATAAGGGAGTAGATCAGCATCAAGAAACTGGGGAGTTGGTATG
>NZ_JAMPJZ010000126.1:0-11368 GCF_039961835.1 Trichocoleus sp. ST-U1 | reverse complement strand
CCCCCAACGGATGTTGCCGCTCGTTACGTGGTTGGCTACGAACCAGTGGCGACAACACCGCCTCCCCTGACAGCAGAGCAAGTTGCAGCCTTGCGTCAACAGTATCGACTTCCTGCACCCCCGATAGTAGAACAGCTACGGCGGTTAATTGGGGGAAATTCCAGTATTACGACACCCACGGCTTTCGGGGCTGACCGAGGGCAGGCATTTATCGGAGGGGGCTTCCAAGAAAGAACCCGCAACACCAATAAGGCAGATGGGGTAATTGCAGCAGGTATTGGTGTGGGCGATGCTCGCAAAGCCGTGGGTGTAGAAGGAGTTATCTCAATCTATGACCTCTTCGGCGATGATAGCTTTGAAGATGGTGGCATCAGCTTCAAGATTCACCGCCAGTTTGCTAATGACATAGCCGTCGCTGTTGGGGTAGAAAATATCGAGACATTTGGAGAACCCGATCCGGGGTACAGCACCGTTTACGGTGTCGTCAGTAAAGTTTTCCCACTAGGATCTCGGACAACCGCAGGCTTCTCCCCCTCAGTTACTGCCTCTGTGGGTCTGGGTGGCGGTCGCTTTCGTTCAGTACCTGATATTGAGGCTGGTAGAGATTCTGTCAATCCGTTTGGCAGTATAGGCGTGCGCGTAGCTCAACCAATATCGGTCATTGCCGAATGGAGCGGTCAAGATTTGAATGTGGGTGCTTCGATCGCTCCATTCGAGAATATACCGCTGATCATCACTCCAGCGCTTGCTGATGTAACCGGAAATGCTGGTGATGGGGCGCGTTTTATCCTGGGCGTCGGTTACGGCATTACTTTCTAAGTTCTTTGCTCGCAAAACAAAAGCCATGAATATCAAACGTCTTTCTGTAAATCTCGGTCTGGGTTTAGCTTTGGGTTCTTCTCTTCTGCTTTCGGAAACAGCGCTTGCCCAGACTCCAGGCTTCAATTCAGATGTCACAGGGCCGGTTATGACGACTAGCGACGTTGTCAACGGAGCCTTCATACCCGATAGAGGTGGGCGGGGAAGACTCGCCTTCAGAACGGAGGCGATCGCGTCTGCTGTCAACCAGGCAGCAGCCTCAGTCAACTCCCAGACCGCCAATAATAGCTTAGGGAACGTTTTGACAGGGACTGGAAATGTTGCTGCTAGCGCGAGCCAGCTAGAAAGCGGTCTGGTGAATGCTACTGAAGGCATTAATCCAACCCTGGCTCGTAACGTAGTTGCCAACTTGCAAGGGCTAACCGCAAATGCTAGGGTCGATGCGGTTCGTCTGGCGGCGGCAGTGGAAGCATATAATGCTCTCATCAACTCCAGTAGCGGCGTATTTTTGAGCGAGCCTCCCGATGAGCTGCTAGCGATTCAATCTGTCCTGGCTGCATTGCTAAATGCTGCTTTTGGGGCAGGTTAATGGTACTTCCAAATTTGATGTCAATTAATGAGGCTCTATGGGGTTGAGCGCTGCTACTATCAGTCCCTATCAGGGAGTTTGGGATGAAATCGCTCAGCGAGCTGAAAACTTGAGCTAAGTGTAGGTGAAACAAACTCTAGCAGCACAAAAGCTGCTCCATTCTTGGAAAAAGCTGACTAGTGGCTCGACCAACCGCCAAATCTTTGGTGCAGCGGTTACGGTGGCGCTGTGGACGGCTGTAGTTAAAGTGGCAGGTGTTGCTAAGGAATTAGTTGTCGCCTTGCGATTTGGAACTGGGGATGATATAGATGCTTTTTTAATTGCTTTGCTAGTTCCTTCTTTTCTGATCAGTGTAGTGGCTGGCTCTTTTAATGCAGCTCTGATCCCTACATATATTAGGGTGCGGGAACAAGAAGGAAAAGAAGCCGCTCAAAGGCTTTTTTCTGGGGTAATGGTTTGGAGTTTGGGGTTACTGGCGATCGCTACTTTTTTAATGGTAGTAACTGCTCCGTTTTACCTGCCATTAATTGCTAGAGGATTCAGCCCAGAAAAGTTAGATTTAACTTACCGCTTACTCTGGATAATTGCCCCTGTTCTGATGTTTAGTGGAATTCAAGTCATTTGGAGTGCAGTTCTCAATGCGGGAGAGCGGTTTGCATTAGCCGCTCTCACCCCAATTATAACTCCCACCTGTAGTGTAATACTGTTATTGACGTGCCGCGCTTGGGGTATCTTTGCCTTAGCAATTGGGTTAGTCTGCGGTGCATTATTAGAGATGACACTTTTGGGAACAGCCTTGAAGCGACAAAACATTTCACTGCTTCCAAGGTGGTATGGCTTTGAGCCTCACTTGCGTCTGGTAGCTGGTCAGTATGCACCGATGATTGCAGGGGCTTGTTTAATGATTAGCACAAGTATAGTCGATCAATCAATGGCGGCAATGCTCTCGCCAGGTAGTGTGGCTACTCTGAGTTATAGCAACAAAATAGTTGCAGTGATATTAAGCTTGAGTGCAGGTTTATGGAAAGCTATCTTACCCTACTTTTCCAAGATGGTTGCAATGAGGGATTGGCTAGGTCTTCATCATACCCTGCAACGATATATATTGCTCATTTTTGCTAGCACAATTCCCATCACAATATTTATATGTATATCTTCGAAGGCGCTAGTGCATTTTTTATTTTACCGAGGAGCATTTACTGATGAAGACACCTATACTGTATCTCAAAGTTTATCATTTTATTCATTACAAATACCTTTTTATATTGCTAATCTTGTTTTAATTACCTTAATTTCATCTATGCAAAAAAGTTATCTACTTATGTGGGCATTTGCTTTAAATTTAATTACTAATGTTTTTCTAAATTATGTTTTTATAAAATGGCTAGGACTTGCTGGTATTGCCCTTTCCACTAGCTGTGTTTATTTCTTATCATTTTCAGGAATATTACTTTTGGTTACTAATAATTTGAAAATTAATCTGCAAAAAGAGTCTGTATGAATCAAGAAAAGATTTGGGAGTATTTTCAATTTAATGCTATCGAAAGGTTTGACGCAGCGAATCCAAGATTGAAATTTATATTTGAGAAAGCTCTTAGTTTATTTCGCGCTGCTCAACCTAGAGTTATGAACATTGGCATAGGCAACGGTAAGCTTGAGATGCAATGTGTAGAGCAGGGTTGGGAAACTTTTGCCTTAGATCCATGTGAAACCGCTGTTGAAAGGCTCAAAGAGTATGGTATTCAGGGACAAGTTGGTTACATTGAAGCAATACCATATACTGACAGGTTATTTGATGTCGTCTTTGCTTCTGAAGTACTTGAGCATCTCGACGACAAGCAGCTGGAGCTAGGATTGCAGGAAATAAAGCGTGTGCTAAAAACAAACGGATATTTTATTGGAACGGTTCCTTTCAATGAAAATCTTTTAGATAATGAGGTAGTTTGTCCCGAATGCGGTAAAGTTTTCCATCGCTGGGGTCATCTACAGTCTTTTGACAAACTTAAGATGAGAGTAACTCTTAAAAATGCTGGTTTTGAAATTATCTCCTTAGAAACTTATGCGTTCCCAGATTTTACGAGGAAGTCAATTACAGACAAATCAAAATCTTTAATTAGATGGGTTTTAGGCAGACTTGCTTCCCCAATTTCTTATCCTAATTTGTTTTTTATCGTCCAAAAGGTGTAATATGCGCTTAAAAGGTATAAACTATTAAGTTAGCAGAGCAATAGCATCTAAATCATGAATGCATTGCCTAGTAAGGGTTGCATAAATTCCTAAGCATAAATGTGTTTATGTCTGAAAATCTTGTCTAGTTGAAATTTCCAAAATAGGATGGATTGAAGATAGGGTGTGAAAGAAGGCATACTACATAAAAATCTATATTACTACTAAGCAGGTTGGAGGATTAAATGAAACACATCGTTTTAATGGGGGAAGAAAAACAGGACTACATTGTAGATGATAAATTTAAGCTGTCTTATTTTAATCCACTTAAATATTTGCCTTTTTCAGAATTTGCAAATAGTAGTAATTTAGATTTTCTGTGGCGGAACAATAGTAAAAACTCTGGCAATATTCAATTATATAAAAAGTTGTTAGAAGATTTTATTGAAAGATTTGCAGGCGTTGATATTATTATTGCAACTTTTTTTAATCCTTTTCATCCAGAATGGCTAATTAAAAACTTCCTTAATACAGTTAAAATATACGGTTGTATAGACGATCCTTGGGCAATCTATAAAAGAAGAATTAATAGTCTATGGGCATTTGATGCTGCGTTTTATGTTTCTCCGAGTTACGATTGTGGCATTTCAATGAAAGATGCGTTGGCTATGTGGGGTGTTCCAATCAATTATTGGTGGCCTTTGTCGCTTTATAACAAAGTATCCCTTGAACACTGCAAAGAAATACAACAAAGCTGGACAGAAAGAATGGGAGGCATTATCTATGTAGGAAATTTATACGGTTCTAAATTTGATAGACTGGTTGAATTTAAACGTCGAACCGGAAAAGAGTTTTCGATTTATGGGAGATGGCCTTTAGGAGGTTACGCGGGCTTTTTGGGACCAATCAGAGGGAGAAAATTTTTCCCTTACCGTGTTAGAAGTATTACTAATGAGCAGCGACGGCAACTATATTTGAGGCATAAAATTTGCTTAAATATGCACTTATCCGACTATCCTCGTGAGACAGGCAATATGCGGATGTATGAAGCTCCTTTTCATGGATTGATGCTTCTTTGCGATAAAGCTGCTGATGGATGGCACGAGTCGATATTCAAGCCAAATGTAGAGGCGGTTTTCTATGACGATATTGAAGATGCAGTAGATAAGGCAAAATTCTATCTTAAACACGATTCTGCTAGGGAAAAAATAGCCCGTACTGGATTTGAAAGGTTTTGCAAAGACTATGATGCAGATAAATGTCTTAAATTGTTTCTGGAATGGGCCTCTAGCGTACAAGTAAAGCTACCGCTTTTACGGAACAACCTGGGATAAAACTAAAAATTAGAGACGCTAGGGAAAAATTTTTCATGTTTAATAATAAGTATGCAAAAATCATTTCTCATCAAAAAAAACCATTTAAATTTCTGCTATCAAGAGTTTTAATGAGGTCGGGAATCTGTAGATTTTTCAAAGTTAAGCAGAATGGTTACTATCTTCGATTTTACCCATCAGCTTTATCTGCTACGTTGTGGATATATCCGGACGATCGCCAGTCAGAAGAGTCTTTTTTTAGAAGCTATCTAAAAAAAGGTGACAAGGTTATTGATGTTGGAGCAAATATTGGGAGTTTGACCGTTCTTGCTTCTCTAATAGTAGGTTCTCAAGGTAAGGTTTATTCAATAGAGCCGCACCCCGAAACTTATCAATATCTTATGGGTAATTTAAGATTAAATAGGTTATTAAATGTAGAAACATTTAATTATGCTATTGGGGAAACTTCAAAAAGTATAGTATTTTCTGATAAATCTGATGATTCAAATAACCAAGTTATGGCAGACGGTAAAGGGATACCCATTTCCATGAAGAAGCTGGACGAATTAGCGATTGATGAGCAGGAGATAAACCTGTTAAAGATTGATGTAGAGGGATATGAGAAATTTGTGTTTGATGGTGGATATAGAATAGTAAATCAGGTAGAATGTATTTTTTTTGAATCCTATGAAACTCATTTTGTTAAATTTGGATATAGCACATCAGATATTATTAAGTTTCTTGTTGATCGTGGATTCAGATGTTTTAAACTGGTTGACAAGTTAACAATACAAGAGGTTTCTGTGAGCTATGTCTCGAAAATATGTGAGAATTTGCTAGCAGTAAAAGATATAAGCTCATTTTTGCAAAGAACAAGCTTTGTTCGCGTGGAGAAGCTATGAAAAGCACTTTTGAGCAGCAAGTGAAGCAGGGCGATCGCTTTCAATTTGGCAAAAACTGGCAGCGCTTTTTATCAGTTCTCAATGATGAGCGCATTGCAAAAGCACAAAAGTCGCTCAAACAGATGCTGCAAGTAGAAAATTTACAAGGTAAAACCTTTCTTGATATTGGCTCTGGTAGCGGTTTATTTTCTCTTGCGGCTCGTCATTTAGGAGCTAAAGTGCATTCTTTTGATTACGATCCTGATTCAGTAGGTTGTACGCAAGAACTCAAACGCCGCTATTTTCCTGATGATAATAATTGGATTATTGAACGAGGTTCAGTTCTAGACGCAGATTACTTAAAATCTCTAGGTCAGTTTGATATTGTTTATTCATGGGGCGTGCTTCACCATACTGGAGCTATGTGGCAAGCTATAGAAAATGTCACTTTGCCTGTTGCAGAGGGGGGTAGGTTGTTTATTTCTATCTACAATGAACAGGGTGGTAAATCTAAACGTTGGCGCAGAATCAAGCAATTTTACTGTTCAGGAACAGCAGGAAAAACTATAGTTTCTACTTTGTTCATTCCCTATTTTATTTTAGGTGAATTTAGCATAGATATACTTAAGGCTCGAAATCCTATAGCTCGATATACCGAGTACAAAAAATCCAGGGGTATGTCCAGAGTTTATGATTGGTTTGATTGGTTAGGCGGCTATCCATTTGAAGTCGCCAAACCAGAAGATATATTTAATTTTTACCGCGATAAGAGTTTTGTGCTAGAAAACCTGAGTACTTGTGGAGGTGGCTTAGGCAACAATCAATTTGTCTTTAAAAAGCAATGATTGAGATTGCTTTTCTAATTCGCTCCCTAAATTACGGTGGGGCTGAAAGACAATTAATCACTCTTGTAAAAGCTCTTGACAATAAAAAATTCAATAAAACAGTTCTATACTTCTACTCTGGTGGGGCATTAGAAAAAGATTTGCAAGATAGCGGGATACAGTTGATTTGTTTAGAAAAGCGCGATCGCTGGGACGTTGTAGGCTTTTTATTGCGTCTTATCTATCATGTAAAGCGCATAAATCCTAATGTCTTGTATGGATTTATGAGTACATCAAATTTACTGACTATCTTCCTAAAGATTTTTCTTCCATCAACTAAAATTTTCTGGGGAGTTCGAGCATCCAATGTTGATTTAAGCCGATATGACTGGCTATGCCGTCTTATATTCAAACTAGAGTGCTTATTTTCTCATTTTGCCGACCTAATTGTTATCAACTCTCATGCGGGTCAAGCTTATCATCTAGCACATGGTTTCCCTGCTGATAAGATGGTAGTAATTCCTAATGGTATCGATACAGAACGCTTTAAACCAGACAAGGAAGCAAGGGCGAGGGTGCGAACAGAATGGAGTATAGCTGAGGACACAATATTAATTGGATTAGTCGGACGGTTAGACCCTATGAAGGACCATCCTACCTTTCTCAAGGCAGCTGCACTTCTATGTCAAGAGTGGGAGAATGTACGCTTTGTCTGCGTGGGTAAAGGTCTGGAGAGTTATGCTAATGAGTTGTATCAGCTATCTGAAGAGTTAGGTATCTCTAACAAAATTATTTGGGCAGGAGCGCGTGCCGATATGCCTGCGGTTCATAATAGCCTAGATATGGCTGTTTCTTCTTCTTACACCGAGGGATTTCCTAATGTGATTGGGGAAGCGATGGCGTGCGGTATCCCATGTGTGGTGACAGATGTGGGAGATTCAGCCTGGATTGTAGGTGATACGGGGGTGGTAGTGGGGAAGCAAAACCCAGAAGCTCTTGCTTTAGGGTGGGTAGCTTGTTTAGAAAGGGAGAAGAGTGTCTTGGGGTTAAATGTACGTTCGCGTATAGTCGAGCATTTTAGTGTGAAGCAACTCGTAGAGCAAACAGAGGAAGCACTGTGGCTGAAGGTTTAACCAGCGATTTGCTCAGGGCTGCTTTTTGTATTGGATTATTATGCTTCTGGATTGCTAGTCGAAATCTTTCAATTTTTACAGCTTTTTATGCAGCCCTTGTCAAAGTTTTAATTCCGCTGGTTTATTTTGCTTTTTTCCTTGATGGTACTTGGATATTTCTGGATGACATAACTTATCAATTTCAAGGAACCAAAATGCTGCAATTGGGATATAACCCAATTACAGCACTAGTCAATCCAGATGGTCTGTCGAATCTGATGTCTCTATCGGGAGGGAGACATGTCCTCTATGGGTGGTGGAATATACTCGGTCAGTATTTATTTGGTAAGTATTACTACTCTCCAGTCTTTCTAAACGTTTCTCTTACTTTTATTAGTGGATATTTTCTGTTTCGTATAGCTCATCTGAGTGGTTTTAGCCGTAAGTATGCTCAGGGGCTGCTTCTGTTTTCTTTATTTCACTGGGAAATAGTAGCATGGTCATCCTTTCTGAACTTAAAAGATCCTATTATTATGACTCTTACTATAATAGCAATCTACTTAATTTTAAGATTATCAAAACAGCTTAAATTTTATGATTTATTGGGCTTGGGAGGAGTTATTTTTATCTTTTTCTGGATTAGATTTTATGTCCCTGTCGTCATCATGATAGCTACCGGAATCTGGCTCTCTCTTTTTCAGAAGGGCTGGCGTAGATACATTTTACTTTTTTTAGCAGCTATTGGTAGCATTTTTGTTATATTTTTCTTAGGGTTAGAAAATACTCTATATAATTTCAATCGCCTTGAGCAGAATTGGACTACTATTCTATTAGGAGTAATCAGAATGGCATTAACGCCTCAACCTTGGTCAATTGAGCCAGAATATACTTTTCTATTTTTTCCATCTATTCTTCATTGGGTATTATTTATCCCTGCTATCTGCGGTGGATGGATGCTTTGGCGGTGTTCAAGGGAAGTCAAATTTCTATTCGTATACCTTGTCCTAACCCTTTTTCTTTATGGAGCTTTCTATGAGCTACAAGGACCTCGTCAGCGGCTTCAGATAACTCCTATCATTGCTTGGGCACAGTTTCACTTCTTGTGGGTAGTTTTAAAAATTCAGCCCCCTCGCATTCCGTTAAAAGGACATTTGACATAGCTAAGATCACAAAATATAGATGAAATTGTTGTTTATCATCACCGGGCTTTCAATTGGTGGGGCTGAAATGATGCTCTACAATTTGTTATCTCGTATAAATCAAGAGCAGTTTGATCCGGTTGTCATTTCTCTAGGGAAGCGAGGAAGCTTAAACACTTGCATCGAATCTCTAAACATCCCAGTTTACACTATTGATATGAAACCAGAAATACCAACCTTAACCTCTATTTGGCGGTTGGTTAGTATTGTGCGAGAACTCAATCCTAACTTGATTCAAGGCTGGATGTATCATGGTAATTTAGCAGCACAATTAGCTGGTATTATTGCTCCTCAGCCAGTACCTGTACTCTGGAATATTCGCCACTCTCTGCACTCATTAGACAGCGAAAAAGCAGGTACAGCAGCCATCATTAAACTATTAGCTAAACTTTCTAGTTATCCCGCACAAATTCTGTATAACTCTAAAACCAGCACAATCCACCATGAGGAGCTTGGCTACAAAGCTGAGAAAACTAGAATAATTCCTAATGGCTTTGATACAGATTTATTTACTCCCTCACTACAAGCTAGAAATAGCTTACGAACTGAACTAGGCATTGCAGACAATATATTTCTCATCGGTTTAATGGGGCGCTATCACGCTGTTAAAGATCATGCAACTTTTTTGAAAGCAACTGCAACTCTGCTTGAAACATACTCAGATATACATTTTGTTCTTGCAGGTAGGGAAATCAGTCGAGACAATAAAGCCCTACAGGATATTATCGAAACATGGGGGTTGACAGAGCGAATCCACTTGCTAGGAGAACGCTCTGATATGCCACAGATTACAGCAGCTTTAGATATTGCTTCCTCTTCTTCTTACAGCGAAGCTTTTCCCAACGTCATTGGTGAAGCTATGTCCTGCGGTGTACCTTGTGTGGTTACAGATGTGGGAGACTCAGCCTGGATTGTGGGTGATACAGGGCGGGTTGTACCTGCACGAGATCCGCAAGCCCTAGCCCATGCCTGGAAAGAGCTAATCGACCTGGGATCAATGGATAGAGAAACGCTGGGGCATCTGGCACGGACAAGAATCATCGAACACTTTTCTTTAGACTCTGTTGTGACACAGTATGAGGAGTTGTATGAGATTGTACTTACTGGGCAACTCAACAGAAGGAATTAGGGTGAATGTGCGGTATTACAGGCTTTTGGGACATATCCAG
Source organism: Trichocoleus sp. ST-U1 (assembly GCF_039961835.1). Taxonomy (NCBI): domain Bacteria; kingdom Bacillati; phylum Cyanobacteriota; class Cyanophyceae; order Leptolyngbyales; family Trichocoleusaceae; genus Trichocoleus; species Trichocoleus sp. ST-U1. The sequence continues at coordinate 1,296 of NZ_JAMPJZ010000126.1, read as the reverse complement.
ACAAAAAAGCGCATTGGAAATGCAGGCGATCGCGCAAAAAATGTCCGATGCCCTACTCCATCGTGGCCCAGATGACGGCGGCGCGTGGGTAGATGCCGCAGCCGGAATTGCACTAGGTCATCGGCGGCTGGCAATTGTAGACCTCTCCCCACAAGGACATCAGCCGATGGTGTCTGTTAATGGGCGCTACATCATTGTATTCAACGGCGAGATTTATAACTTTTTAGACTTGCGGCGAGAACTCGAACGGCTAGGGCATCGGTTTCGGGGTGGTTCCGATACAGAAGTGATGCTGGCTGCTTTCAGCGAGTGGAGTTTGCAGCAAGCCATCCAACAATTTAATGGTATGTTTGCTTTTGCGCTGTGGGACTGTCAAGAACGAGTTTTGCACTTGTGCCGAGACAGGCTAGGGGAAAAACCCCTATATTACGGCTGGATGGGCAAAACTTTGTTATTCGGTTCCGAATTAAAAGCGCTCAAAGCTTATCCCCATTTCCAATCTGAAATTAACCGCGATGCCTTAGCGCTGTTTCTGCGGCACAACTATATTCCCACACCCTATTCCATCTACCAAGGCATCTACAAATTACCCCCCGCCACAGTCCTAACCTGGAATGGTGGTGAAACTCGTTCTTCTGCAGTACCCTATTGGTCTGCCAAGCAAGTTGCTGAATCAGGTGTGACCAACTCCTTCACGGGTTCAGAGGCGGAAGCAGCAGAAAAACTAGAGGCGTTGTTACAGGAAGCCGTCAAGCTACGAATGGTGGCAGATGTCCCCCTGGGTGCTTTCCTCTCAGGCGGCATCGACTCCTCGACTATCGTAGCCATGATGCAGCGAGTCTCAAGCCAACCCGTGAAAACCTTTACCATCGGTTTTTATGAAAACTCTTACAATGAAGCTGCTTATGCCAAAGCTGTCGCCCAACATTTAGGCACAGACCACACAGAATTATATGTGACACCGGAGCAAGCACTAGCAGTTATCCCCAAGCTACCAAGTTTGTACGATGAACCATTCTCTGACTCATCCCAGATTCCTACCTTCCTCGTCTCACAACTTGCCAGACAGCAAGTGAGTGTTGCACTTTCCGGCGATGGAGGGGATGAACTCTTTGGTGGCTACAACCGCTACTTCTTGGTTAGCAAGATTTGGCAGCAAATCGGCTGGATACCGCCAACGATGAGGCAGGTTGCAGCAGATGCATTGACTAACTTATCCCCTGATAAGTGGAACCAAGCCTTTTCTTATGTTGATAGTCTACTACCCGCGCAACTACAGCATCCGAACCCAGGCGA
>NZ_JAMPJZ010000125.1:0-11383 GCF_039961835.1 Trichocoleus sp. ST-U1 | reverse complement strand
TCGCTCTTCAAGAGCGACCCTTTATTATAGGATTGAGCTAATGTTAGTAAATGCTATTTTGGGGCTACCCTCTCTGAATATTAGACCTCTTGCGTGAATAGGTAGAAGGTGGATAGAAGTAGGTTAAGGAGGAACTAGCCATGACCTACGAGCAACTCAAATCCCTCAAGCCCAGTGCCTTTAAGCGCAGATGTGGTGTTCATCAAGACACCTTTGAGCAGATGGTCGAGATCCTGCGTCCGCATCTCGATCGTCGCGGCAAACGAGGTGGACAGCCAAAACTCGGCGTCGAAGACCAACTGCTGGTTGTGCTGGAGTACTGGCGAGAATATCGCACTCAGTTTCATATTGCGACCAGTTGGGGAATCAGTGAGTCAGCCGTGTGTCGCCTCCCCCACGAAGGTAGAAACGTTGCTAATGCGCTCTGGCAAGTTCCGCTTACCTGGAAAAAAGCAGCTTTATGCCAACGCTTACACCTGGAATGTGTTGGTGGTCGATGTGACTGAGAGTCCAATCGAACGTCCAAAAAAAAACAGCGAGGCTACTACAGTGGCAAGAAGAAACGGCACACGTTGAAAGCCCAAGTGGTAGTCAACCAAGCCAACGGGCAAATCATCTGCACAGCATTTGGTAAAGGGCGAGTGCATGATTAGCGAAAAGTTCAAGCTCAATCGTATCCCGATGCTGCCAGAGCAACTTTGTTTGGCTGATAAGGGGTATCAAGGTATGGCAAAACTGCATCCAAGCAGTTGTACCCCAACCAAAAAGTCACGCAAAGCCAAACTGGACAAGTTTGAGTGTCAGCACAATCGGTTGTTAGCACGGTTGCGAGTAGTAGCAGAACACATCAATCGCAAGCTGAAGGTCTTTCGCATCCTGGCAGAGCTTTACCGGAATCGACGCAGGCGCTTTGGCTTACGATTCAACTTGATTGCTGCCATTATTAACTTTAAGCTTGCCTCCTCTTCCTGATTCATGCAAGAGGTCTATTGTCGCTTCCGAGTCTTGAGGTCATGCATCAGTAGCTTTTGCTGCCACTGCGGTTCAAATTTTTGACAAAAGTCATCTATTTGGCAAAACAAAGCATCTCCCGTAGACAATTAACGGGGGTTGCTGAATATTTCTGTAGATTTTTCAGCTTACTTGCCCTCCCTTGCTTGGACGCTTCTCCATCTATTTCTATCCACAATCACCAACTCCTCTCGGCTTGCAACTTGTCTTTTCAGCCTACTTCAGGATTTCTGAGTCAACCTTCCCTCGGAACAGTGAAGTAGGCACTTGTTGTTCTGATACTTAAAAACTTAACTCAGTGGAACCGTTCATTGTAGAAAGTCGAGTCTTAGAAGATTTACTGACTGCCGTTGACTTCACACTTCATGAATTCCTGTTCGTCCAGCAAGACTCGCTACAATGGTTGCTAATTCAGAAGGTTCCACAGGTTTAGGGATGTGCATTTGAAATCCGGCAGCGATCGCTCGCATCCTATCTTCAGCCCTAGCGTATGCTGTTAGAGCAACAGCAGGAGTTCGTCCCCCCTCTTCTACGTTCAATGCCCGTACTCTACGAATCAATGTGTAGCCATCCTCTCCAGGCATCCCGATATCGCTCAATAGAACATCTGGTTTAAGAATTTTTATCGCTTCAATCGCTGAATCAGCCGATCCAACGGCACACACAGAAGCTCCGCACTGTTCCAATAGCGTTGTGACAAACACTCGCGAATCAACCTCATCGTCTACGACGAGTATTTGTAAGCCATCTAACGAAGGCGGATTGTTAAATGAAACTCCCCGCCCAACCGTTGGGTGTACCCGCTCTCCCTCACTTGTCTCCATACGGACAGGCATCAGAGGAAGCTTTACGATAAATGTCGCTCCCTGCCCCTCACCTTGACTTTCTGCACGAACTGTCCCACCGTGTAGCTCTACCAAGTGGCGTACAATCGCTAGACCAAGACCAAGTCCACTGTATGACCGGGTAATAGAACTATCAGCTTGACGAAAGCGGTCGAAGACATAGGGCACAAAGTCAGAGTTAATGCCAAGTCCTGTATCGATTACTGTTATTTCAACATGGGAGTTAATCCGTTCGAGGCGAACCTGAACTCGCCCTTCTTTAGGTGTGAACTTGATTGCATTGGATAATAGATTCCAAATTATCTGCTGTAAGCGGTCTGAGTCACCGGCAACCGGGCCTGCTGCCGGATCGAGTACACTTTGGAGTCGAATAGCCTTAGCATCAGCCGCCGGGCGGACGGTATCAACCGCCGCCTCAACAACCAAAGCCAGCTCAATTGGGCGGACATTTAGGCGTAACTTGCCCTGAATGATGCGGGAAACATCCAGCAAATCCTCCACCAGCTGAGCTTGTGCCCTAGCACTGCGTTCAATGGTCTCCATCGCCCGCGCAGTAGTCGCCTCGTCAAATTTGCGGGTATTGAGTAATTGAACCCACCCTAGCATTGCATTGAGGGGCGATCGCAGTTCGTGAGACAGTGTTGCCAAAAACTCATCCTTCATGCGGTTTGCTGACTCCGCCGCAGTGCGTGCTTCCTGTTCGGCAACGAGTAGTTGGTTGCGTTCATCTTCAACTTGCTTCCGTTCAGTGAAGTCACGCATGATTTTAGAAAAGCCTCGTAGCTCCCCAGTCTCATCTCGTAAGGGCGTTACGATGCCACTTGCCCAGAAACGGGTGGCGTCCTTACGCAGGTACCAGCGTTCATTTTCAGCACGACCTTCTATTACTGCCGTTTCCAGTTCTTGCTTGTCTGCACCGAGTTCTAGGTCTTCAGGTATATAGATAATTGAGGCAGACTGACCGAGGATTTCGGCTTCCTGATAACCGAAAATGCGCTCTGCTCCAATGCTCCAACGAATAACACGCCCGTCTGGGTCGATGAAGAAAATCGCGTAGTCCTTTACATTTTCTAATAACAAGCGAAACCGTTCTTCGCTGGTTCGCAGCGCTTCTGATGCCCACTTGCGATCTGTGATGTCAGCTACGATATACACGGCACCCGTAAAAACTCCACTCTCGTCGAACACGGGATCTGTGGTTACAGAAAACCATCGTTCACCACACCGTAGCTCCTCGTTCTCGCGACGACGGGTTTCTTGGACACGAGTTAAGGGAGTGACCTCGACGCAGCCCAGGATATCGTGCATTACCTCCTGATAAAAGCAACCCTCGATCTTTCCGAACGGTTTTTTCAGCAGATTCGTCATGGCGCTGTTAGTTCGCAAGATTCTGCCACGGTGATCTAGTAAACAAACACCATCCTTCATGGCATTGAATGTCGTTTGCCACTCTTTCGCCAAAGCCATTGCCGATTCTTCAGCTTCTCGGATGCGGAGCAAAGCTTTCACAGTAGCGAGCAACTCGATTGGCTCCACCGGCTGGGCTAGATAGCCATCTGCACCACTCTCTAACCCTTGTGCCTTGTCTTTACTCTCGACAAAACTAGCAGACAGATGCAGGACAGGAATAGAGGAAGTAGCAGGATTTGCCTTGAGCCGGTGGCAGACCTCAAACCCATTAATATCAGGAAGCTGCACGTCAAGGATAATTAAGTCAGGCGGTTGCTGCGCTACTAATTGCAGACCCGTTTCGCCAGTAGCAGCCTCTTGAACCTTATACCCCTCTTTCCGAAGCATTCGACTGACGACATAGCGGTTCGTTTCATTGTCGTCTACGTGCAAGATCGTGATAAGGGTGCGGTCAGACATGAGCAGCCTCTCCAGGCTCTAGAACTAGCCCAGCTAAAAGAAGTGCTTCTCGGACAAGAGCGATCGCTTCTTCACGAGATGAGTTTTCTTTTGAGAGAATCGCTACTGTGCTTTCGACAAGTATCGAGCGTTCCTCTGGTTCAAGAAGCTTTGAAGTATTAATAATTACTGGAATATTTTTAGTAGCTGGATCGGCTTTCATCTGTTCCAAAACCTCGAACCCGCTCATATCTGGCATAACTAGGTCGAGAAAAATGCAAGAAGGATTTTCTAGGCGGGCGTGACGGATACCTTCGTCCCCTGAAGTTGCCTCAATTATCTTAAAATTAAAACATTTTTCACGAGTGCTGCCACCCGTAAAATCGGCTAAATATTGCTTTAGTAGATAGTGCGATGCTGGGTCATCGTCAATAATCAAAACTTTTTGTAAATGCTCTTGTTTGACTAAAGTATTAAGTTTTTCAAGAAGTGATAATCGTTCTACTGGTTTCACAAAAAAGGCATCTGCACCTAAGGCACGAGCTTTCTTTTCATTGTCAATAACAGTGATAACAACGATCGGGATATCTCGTGTCGAAGCGTTTCCTTTCATCTCTGAAAGGAAATCCCAGGTATTTTGCTCCTCAAGCAAAATGTCTAATAGCACAGCTCGTGGCTCAAACATTTGAAATGCTTGTTTTACTTGCTTGAGCGATCGCGCTGGGATAATTTGATAGCTCGACCCCGCAAAATACTTCTCGTAAATGAACAGTGTCTCTGGGTTATCTTCTACAACTAATACTGGATAGCGAGTCGCGTCTAACTGCAAAGGAGCATCCGGTTCAGATACCTCCTCTATATCACCCTCGCCCCGGTAAACGAGTGGTATGGTGGCGAAAAACGTGGAACCTACCCCTTGTAAGCTTTTGATGGAGACATTCCCTTCCAGTAACTCGGCTAACTTCCGCGAAAGCGGCAGTCCTAGACCTGTTCCTTTAACCCGCTTTTGAAGGTGAGAATTCACCTGAATAAATTCCTCAAAGATCCGTTCAGTATCCTCAGGCGCAATTCCGATACCTGTATCAGCCACCGAGAAGACGACAGTGTTTTTGTCCAGTTCAGCTCTGATGCGAACTTCACCTCTTTCGGTATATTTCAATGCATTAGAAATAAAATTTCTCAGAATTTGGGCAACCTTCCCCTCATCGGTGTAGAGTGGGGGAAAGCCAACAGGTTCTTCAAAAACAAGAGAAATTGAGGAATTATCGCTAAGAAGTGGGCGCAGCATTCCTCGAAGAGTAGCGAATAGCTCGCTAACTTCAAACGCATTCGGATGAACCACAATTTTTCCTGCCTCGACCTTTGCCAAGTCCAAAAGGTCGTTCACCAACTCCGAGAGTCCTTCAGCCGATTGACGGATAAACGTCACTTGCTGTTCTTGATCGGGTGTCAATTCACCATCCATCCGATCTAGCAGCAGTCGAGAGAGAGACATAATCGAGTTGAGCGGCGTGCGAAACTCATGGCTCATATTAGAGAGGAAGCGAGTTTTAAGTTCATTGGCTCGCTGTAAAGAAACTGCTTTTTCGTCTAACTCGGCATATAATGCCACAACACCCCGATTAGTATCCTCTAGCTCGCGATTGACCTGCGCCAATTCAGCTTGACGCTTTTCGAGTTCTGATAGAGTGCGAAGCAGTTCTTGGTTTTGTTGCTGAATTTCCTCAAAGGGATTTTGAGACCCTCGCATCGCCAACTCATCAGCAATTTGCGCCAAGCGCTTTGCTGTCAAGATCGGTGCCCGCTTTGGCAAAGTTTTTTCCATCAGCACCTCTGTTCCCTGTCCTGGCGTGGACGCGATATGAAACCGATCCATCAGCCGCTTGGTGCCAATAATGCCTAAACCCATTCCGGTTTTTGATTTATACTGCCCATCCAGAATGCTCTTCAGATTGGCGATACCCGGCCCTTGGTCACGAATGCATACCACCAAGCTCTGAGGCAATTCGCCTTCCACCCGAAACTCTATTTTTCCCCCACGGGTATATTGGAAGGCGTTGCGGGCAATTTCCGATACAGCAGTGGCAATGCGCGTCTGATCCTGAGAGTCAAACCCCAAAGCTTGAGCAATCTGGCGTGCCTGCTGACGGGTCATCACGACATCTTGCTCAAATCGTATTTCTATCGTAAGAAGATTGGTCATTGGTCAATTGCTAATGGCTAATCGCTTGTTATTTATTATTCATCAGCCCCTGCTGTACTCCTTTGGCCTTCAGTCTTCTTCGCGAGCAACCAGCACAGTGATGTCATCGCGACCTCGGTAGAAATCCCGGTACAAAACTCCAGCAATCAGGCTGGGATGTCTGGTTATGAGACCAGCATAGCGATCCAATCGCCACTGTGTACTCAACCCATCGGAATGCATCACCAAAAGCCCTCCTTGAGGCCACTGATAGACAAATTCCTGGATTTTACGGACTTCATGCCCCACAGTGCCATTGTGGGAAACCATGCTGTAGCTTCCTGCGGGAGAAAAAACGCTGCCAGCGATATTACCAACTCCAGCAAAACGAACGACAAGAGTTTTAAAGTCTACTTCTGCGATCGCTAAAGCGGCTCCACGAGTACTCCGCAGGGCTACGTGAGCCGCTTCAATAATCTCTGCGGGACTTTTGCGGACATTCTCTCGAAATATCTGAATGGCTTCTAGGGACGCCTGGGCGGCTAGAGGGCCGTGACCCAAACCATCTGCGACTAATAGCAGACTGCGACCGGGCTGTTGGTCGGTTGCCCACCCATCACCCGATACCTCCTCCCCTGCCATCGGGAGGCACACCACGCCAATCTCTAGATTGTTGGTCGATTGGTTTGCCACTTCTGGGCAAGCCCAGAGGTGACTTAATAAAGCTGTACCCACGTTGGGAACAGAATGAATCTCAAAAAAAGCAGAAAGGCGGCTAACTGCCCCCAAACCATTTCCAGGAGTCCCTGCTGTAGAAAAACCGTCGCGCAGACACTCCTGGATATTGCTGATCCCTGGCCCTTTGTCCAAGGCTAGGATTTCTATACCCGTTATCTCGTTTTTGCTTAAAGGCTGTAGCAGCAACAGACCGTCTTTAGCGTGCAGAACCAGGTTATTGGCGATCTCAGTAACGACAATACCAACCTGCCCCCGCTCAGTTTCGTTGAAGCCGAGACGAGTCGCGATCGCGAGGGCTATTCGTCTCGCTTCACCAGCCTGACTAGACTCTAAAATAGGTAAGGCGACCGGAGCATTCATAATTAACTCACTTCCACTTTGTAATAGTGACTTTTGTGCCTTCTCCGACACGGGAAACGATATTGAATTCGTTCACCAGGCGCTTTGACCCACTCAACCCCATACCCAGCCCGTTTCCGGTTGTGAAGCCATCTTTTAGCGCCAGATCGATATCCGGAATTCCTGGCCCACTGTCTTCAAAAGTTAGCCGCAGACCCCGACGGAGTCCCTCCTCTAGGGCTTCCAGTTGCACCGTCCCGCCGCCGCCATAGTCCAGGGTGTTGCGTGCCAGCTCGCTCGCCGCTGTCACGATTTTAGTCTGGTCTATTAGGCTAAAACCCAGTCCTAGGGCAAACTGACGCACGGCTTGCCGTACTAGCACAACGTCTGCCGAAGACTGGATGCTTATCGTTTCAGACCTCTGCAAGACCATCTATGCTCCCCCTAGGAGAAGCCTCCAACGATTTATGCAGGAGGGACATTCCCTTTTCAACGTTTAAGGCTGTGCGAATGCCGGTTAAGGAGAGTCCTAACTCTACTAAAGTGATGGCGACTGCTGGCTGCATACCTACAACAACCGTTTCAGCATCAAGTACTCGCGACATCTTGGCAATATTTCCCAGTATCCGTCCAATAAAAGAATCAACGATCTCCAGTGCTGAAATATCTATCAGCACACCACGGGCACTTGTTTGGCTAATGCGGTCGGTCAGGTCATCTTGCAAAGCGATCGCTAGGCGATCGTGCATATCAACCTGAATCGTCACTAGCAGGAATTCACCCATTTGTAATATGGGGATACGTTCCATAAAACTCCTTAAGTGCGTGTTTGGGCGCGAGAGATCGTAGCTCCAGTTCGCTTCAGCGCCAAAGCAAATGCGTCGCATAGAGAAGCCTTGGTGATCACATCAGCCAGATCCACGCCCAAGTAGACAATCGTTTGAGCAATCTGGGGCCGAATCCCGCTCAGGATGCAATCAGCGCCCATTAGACGAGCCGCAGTGACTGTCTTAAGTAAGTGCTGAGCGGTGAGAGTATCAACGGTGGGCACTCCCGTAATATCAATGATGGCGACTTCCGAACCCGTCTCTACAATCTTCTGCAAGAGGGACTCCATCATCACTTGGGTGCGGGCGCTATCGAGGGTGCCAATGATGGGTAGGGCTAAAATGCCTTCCCACAGTTTCACGACCGGCGTTGAAAGTTCCATCAGCTCCTCTTGTTGGCGCAGGATCACTTCCTCGCGGGCTTTCTGATAGCTCTCAGTTGTCCAGAGTCCAAGCTTGTCCAACAGAGTCGTAACTGACCAAATCTCTTCCAGAAGGCTTTCGCTATCCTGTGCAAGTTCTAGGCGCAAGCGGCTGAACAAAGGTTGCTTCAAAGAAAAAACAAAAGTTGCGGTTTCTGATGGCGTGAAGCCTTTCTGGCTGCGCGATCGCGAAATCGAGCCAAGCATCTCGCGCACGCTACGCCATTCAGTCGATTTAATGTCGGTGAAGTTACCTTGCTGGACAGCTGCCGAGAACAAGTCCAGGAATTCTCTGCATTCTTCACGCAGCTCTATTTCCTTAATTAGGTCTTTGCGGATACCAGCAGTTATTTGCTCTGAAATCCAGTCTGTTAGCAGTTGGGATTGATCGGTTTGGAGAATTTTCGGAATCTTACTTTTGCCGCTCAAGTTCATATTAACGGCCCCTTGTTTTAGCCTGTATTTGGCAAATTATTGTACAAATCAACGATTTAGGCTTTTCGGCTAACTAGCTCAGTGGAGCCATTGAACAGCTTTCGTTGCGAGAATCCCTAGATGTACTTTTTTATCGTTAAGAAAATCTAGTTGACGAACTAGGCAGTATGAGGTAGTCCCTGAAAGGCTGATTGACCAAGATTAATTATAAGGATAAGGCGGGACAAAATAAGTACGTGTTACCGAAGTTTCACCGTCACGTTCCTACGCTTATGGTTCGCCCTAAAATCTGCAAGCCAGCCTAGAAATCATACCCATCATCTAGGCTAAAGGTTGCTGAGTGCTTCCTGTTGCGTTGCGTAATCAACTGTAATTGAAGCAAGGCGATCGCGCGAAGGCACCCTATAAACTGCTCTGTGACAGTTACACAAGTCCTAAGCAAGCATCTTCACGTCTTCGCACTCGCTACAAGTCCTCTATTGAGAACTTTTGTGCTAAAGCAGCAGTGAGAGTCAGGAAGTTTTGAGAATCTCGAATTGCTAATTGCAGAGGAGGAGTGGGAAAAATATTAGTAACCCACTTGCTTATCCACTACATTTCGCAGCGGTAAACCAGCTTGATAGCGGCTCAAATTCTCCAAAAACAGTTCTAAGGATCGCTGGTAAGTTTGTGGCGAATCTGCCGAACAGTGGGGTGAAATAAAGACGTTAGGCAGCGACCAAAAAGGACTATCTGGCGGTAAGGGTTCTGCGGAAAAAGTGTCTAATGCAGCGCCTGCAATCCAGCCTTCTCGAAGAGCAGTCAGCAATGCAGCTTCATCGACGATTGCACCTCTAGCAATATTAATGAAAAAGGCAGATGGACGCATGGCTTGAAAAACTGCTGCGTCCATCGTGCCTTTCGTCTCCGGTGTCAAAGGTGTGCTAACGACGACATAATCAGCTTCCGGAAGCAGCGATCGCCATTCAGTTGCACTCACGACTTTGTCAAACTCCGGTAGCGGTTCGGGATGGCGACGGCTACCCCAAACTCTCATGCCAAAAGATGACGCACGTTGCGCGATCGCGACGCCAATACTTCCCGCACCAATAATTAGCAAAGTTGCATCCTTCAACTCTTTCAGTTTTATGCCTCTCCCCCAATTTCGTTCAGCTTGAAACGCTTGTAGTTGAGGTAAATTCTTCGCATGATAGAGCATAAACATCAGGACAAATTCCGCAATCGGAATTGCATGAACCCCTGCGCCATTCGTGAGAGTAATCTCCCGTCCCAAAAACGTTGGTGTCAGAATGTGATTTACCCCGGCACTAGGGGTGTGCTGCCAACGCAGCGCGGGTGCAGCCGCGAGAACTTTATGCAAAGTAGTTGGTTTTAGCAGAATCCAGTTGAAATAAACTTCAGCATCGCTGGCATCGCCGTCAAGATTGCCCTCACTATCCACACGTACCACCTGTAAATTGGGAGGTAAACGCGGCTCGATATCAGATGCAATTTCGGTAGGGATTATTAGTTTCATATTTGGTCTGATATCGGAACGAATTTGCCATCCATCGCGTGACCGCAGATGGTTTAGTGAATTCTGGACTATGTATGCGGGAAGTGGGGGGAAGTGACGACACGCAAGGGTTTTGGTCTTTAGGCTGTTTTTGATTCAACCGCAGATGGTTTGGTAAGCTTGGGGCGGGAACCGCAAATAGTTTGGTGTAAACTCTCCGATATTGAGGAGAGTGATGTTTTCTGTCGTTGCAGAATTCTGCACGAAATTCGTTCTACTTAGTCTCCAGTAGAGTAGAGTGTGTACGCCAAACCATCTGCGATCGCGACTCAGGAACACCTAGTTTGAGATGTTAAGCGCTAGCTCTGTGGAACTTTGGGCAAAAGTTTCTTAGAATTTCAGGAACTTCCGCGAACATTTGGCAGATTGAATGGACGCACGGGAGGAGCAGCCGCTGCACCATAATTCACTCGGCAGCCAATATTCAATATGTTGGCTCCACACTCAAGTGGTACGACTTCGCCACCTAGCATGGCGCTACAGCTAACATAACCATCATTGTTCGTGTCCTTAATCATGCACTCAATCGGTGTGGCACGCGCATGGCTAGACCAAGACCTCATACCCATCCCTGCAATCATGTGCTGCCAAAAGAAACCGAGAACAAACAAGCCAAAAACAACAGCAATGACTGCCGTAGCGATAATCCCGACTCTGGTTTTCCAATTGCTGAGAATTCCTCCCGGCTTGAGTTGTGGAGAATTCTGTACGGTGGGAGCAGCATTGGTTTTTTCTGGTACTGGTTGAGTTTCAGACATGGTAATGCTTCTTTACTCAGTAAGCCGCCACTTTGAGTGGCTTACCTAAAGTCTACAAAATGGCGCAAAAATAGGGGTGCGATGTATAAAATCGAGTGGCAACAGAAAGAATCAAATTCTCTTGAGGATTTCTAGAGAGCGATCGCATCCCACTCTTACTTCTACTGAGTGTAGGGAATCTCTATCCGCAGAAGCATCTTTTCGCGTGGTTTCTTTTCCCCGTTAGTCTTTTTGGCAGTCATCACCGGCGACTGCATCGTAACGAATGCATCGTAACAACGATCATTGGATCATCCGCCGACAGAAAATTAGACCTCCTGCATGAATCAGGAGGCATGTGCCAGTTCGTAGTTCAGCAAGCCAGCAATTAGGTTTAAGCGCAAACCAAATCTCTGCCTGCGATTGCGATAACGTCCTGAAAAA
>NZ_JAMPJZ010000124.1:0-11911 GCF_039961835.1 Trichocoleus sp. ST-U1 | reverse complement strand
GAGCCAGAGTTTGAGCCAGAACCTAGGTGACAGCATCAATATTATCCCCCTTGATGCTAATTCTCTATTCGATCGGGTCATCGCTAATCCGAGCGAATTTGGTTTGGGAAATGTTACTGAGGCTTGTTTAGACAAATTATTTGCCTGTGCTGTTAATGCAGACAAGTTTTTATTCTGGGACAACATCCATCCGACGACGACTGCTCATAAGATATTAGGAAAATATGCCTTTTCAGTGCTAGGGCAACAGACTGAGGCATCTGCGATCGCTAGTAATAATCAGCTATTGAGACAATCCGCCTCTGCAACGTTGACGCCTGCGCTGGTGTCCGACTCCCAGGAAAGCGTTCCCGAACCGGCTTCTACGTTCGGTATATTAGCGTTTGGTGCTTTAGGCGCGGGTTTGGTGCTGAAACGCCAACAGACGAAAGCCAGCTCAATCAAGACTGAAGTATAAAGGATGAAGACTCAAGGATGAACAGGTTCGTATTCAGGCTAAATTTCACCGTTCATCCTTGATATTTCACACTTCATACTTTTAGGCATGGCTTTGTTGGATTACGACAATCTGTTTAACACCATTGAAGAATTAGTGCTGCATCATTCTCCTAGCGGTGCGGAAGAAGAAATTGACCAATTGTTGATGAGTCGATTTAAAGCGCTAGGGGTCGAAGTTTGGCAGGATAATGCCGGGAATATCATTGCGAAAATTGCCGGACAAAAGCAAGACAGAGGCATCGCTATCACCGCCCATAAAGACGAAATTGGCGGAATTGTCAAACAAGTCGGCGACGAGGGACGGGTGGAAGTCCGCAGGCTGGGAGGCGCGTTTCCGTGGGTTTATGGCGAGGGCGCTGTAGATTTACTGGGAGATGAGCAAACCATTACCGGGATTCTATCTTTTGGATCGCGCCACATTTCCCACGAATCTCCTCAAAAATCCCAGCAGGAAGACAAACCAGTGCGGTGGGAAGACGCTTGGGTGGAAACCAAATGCACGCCCGAAGAATTAGAAATAGCGGGAATTCGACCAGGAACCCGAATGGTAGTGGGGAAGCATCGTAAGCGTCCCGTGCGGTTGAAGGATTGGATTGCCAGTTACACGCTGGATAATAAGGCGTCTGTCGCAATTTTGTTAGCGCTGGCTGAAACCGTAAAACAGCCCCCAGTGGATATTTATCTGGTGGCGTCTGCGAAGGAGGAGGTCGGCGCAATTGGCGCAATGTACTTTACTCAGAAGCAGCGTGTGGATGCTTTGATTGCGCTGGAAATCTGTCCTTTGGCTCCGGAATACCCGATCGCTGATGGGAATGCGCCGGTGTTGCTTTCCCAAGATGGCTATGGAATATACGATGAAGCCTTAAATCGTCAGTTGCGGCAAGTTGCGAAGAATCTGAAGCTCCCCGTGCAATTGGCGACGTTGAGCGGTTTTGGCAGCGATGGCTCAATTGCGATGAAGTTCGGTCATGTCGCCCGTGCTGCGTGTCTGGCGTTTCCGACGCAAAACACGCACGGCTATGAGATTGCCCATTTAGGTGCGATCGCAAACTGTACGCATATCCTTCGCGCCTACTGCGAAACCGACTTTAGCGATTCGTCAACAGCAACTGATAACTGACAAAGGACAATTGATCCCTGCAATTCCTTACAATTAAGCCAGTTATCCTGTGACAGCAGTTAAGCCTTGTATGCCCAAAACTGTAGCCGATGTTATGAGCCGCGACCCTATCGTGGTACGGCCTGAAACGCCTCTCAAAGAGGCCATCCAAATCTTGGCAGAACGACACATCAGCGGTCTGCCAGTAGTCGAACAAACTGGCAAATTAGTGGGCGTTATCTCGGAAACTGACTTGATGTGGCAAGAAAAAGGGGTAACACCCCCGGCTTACATCATGTTTCTAGACAGCGTGATTTACCTGCAAAATCCAGCCACCTTTGAACGAGACCTGCACAAGTCTCTGGGGCAAACGGTTGGGGAAGTAATGACCCACGATGCCATTACCATTACAGCCGAGAAACCTTTACGGGAAGCAGCGGCGCTGATGCACGAGCGAAATGTTCGCCGCTTGCCGGTGATTGATAAAAATGCTCAGGTGATTGGTATCCTCACCCGTGGGGATATTGTGCGGGCAATGGCATCTGAGGTGGATTAATCTTGGTCATTAGTCAATGGGAGTTTGCTGCAAAGGACTCATGACTAATGACTCATAACGAGTGACAACTGAAAACTAATCAATAATCAAATAATAATGAGCATTACCCCTGAGTCTGTTAAAGAATTACTGGGTTCAGAAAATTTTGGCGATCGCATTCGCGGTATTAACCAGCTGCGCCAGCTGGAAAGGGCGATCGCGTTTGAGCTGGTGCAACCCGCTGTGACAGACAGCAACACCCGCGTTAGATATGCCGCTGTCAGCCAGATGGATACTCTGGGACAGGAAGATTTGCAAACATCTTTGAGTGTTTTGCGCGATCGCTTATTCAATGACTCGGAAGCAGATGTCCAAGCTGCCGCTGCTGATGCTTTGGGAGCGCTACAGTTAAAAGAAGCCTTCGATGACTTGCAGCAAGTTTACAACCAAACCCCAGAGTGGCTCGTTAAGTTCAGCATTGTTGCTGCTTTGGGAGAAATGGGCGACAGCAGAGGGTTTGAACTTCTAGAAGAAGCCCTCACCTCTGGGAACGACTTAGTCCAAACTGCTGCTATCTCTTCACTGGGGGAACTGGGAGATCCGCGTGCAGTTCCCCTGATTGTTCCCTACTCCACCCATTCGGATTGGCAGATCCGCTACCGGGTCGTACAAGCCCTCAAGCGTCTAGGTGGAGCAGAAGCACGCTCAACATTAGAAGCTCTATCGAATGATGAAGTCGAGCAAGTAGCCCAGGAAGCACAAAATTGTTTAAAATCGCTTGAATAACTGGTTAAAGTATCTCTAAAATTACCATAGCCTGATACAATCCGTTTTTTTGGCTGGAAATTAAACGGGCGAAGCATTCCTTTCCTTAACTAGGGGTTTACCCCCAACGTGGAAAGGGCTTCGCCCGTTTTCACATTTATTTTTAAGTATTTTCTCGTAATAACTATTAGCTTTAGCAAGTTTAAAAGTTAATTTTTCAGTATTTTCCGCACTTCAATTTTTAACGTCTCAGTGTTTCTTCGTATATTTAATTTATTTTTAAATGGTATGAAATTAGTAAACCGTATTTTCCCGGAAATCCCAAAAATTGTTTTTATTTAATCGTTAAAAATCCGGATACATATATATTCCCACTTCTAAAGCCTTACTTCACACCAACTTTACAAGTTTTTGGAGAAACTACGGCTGATGTTAAAGAGTCAGTAAAGATACGTCCGAATGATTGCTATCCCCTCGAATCATTCCCTATATTAGGAAGAACAAAGCCAAGCATATTTACGCGGTCTTCTGAGTTTGCTACTAAAAGTTAGAGTCATCCCTTAGGTAATTGGTCTTCGTTCATCAGGTGCTTAAGTAGTTTTCAACGCACTCATCCGTATCACTCAAGCAAACTACTAGGTTCAACAAAAAAATAGCAACACGGCTCAATCCCTAAATATGCGGACATTAAAAATCTTGAACTTCGGATCAATTAAGGTGAACCAGATGAAACTTCAACAGACTTCAGCCTTCATGAGCTTATTGGCTGGCAGCCTTCTAGCTTTTTCCGCGACTTCAGCTCAAGCTTTCGCTCCATTTGATTTTGGCACCACCTTTTCTCCAAATCCTGCTGACCCCAAAAAGGATATCAAGCTAGAAGCAGTTACTTTTGGTTCCAAGACGCTCAAAGACTTCTCGCTAGTTACAGGTGCCAAAATCATCCAAAATGACCTGGTAAAAACTGGCCCCGGCAGTTCCGACCACGGAGATGGTACAGTCAGCGACCCTTATCTCCCAGAGGGTCCTAAAAAGGAAAACCCCACAGCTGCTGATATCGTTGCTAGCTTAGGCAACTTGAACCTCAACAGCATCATTGACACTGAAGACGACTATGGAACATCTATAATCGAAGTTTTCTTCGGGAAGGCAACAGACACATTCTTCTTCTGGGAACGAGGTAACGCTCTTACTGCGAACGATCCAGGCCCTGGAAACAGCGATTTATTCGTTGAGTCCCTGGATAAATTTGGCAACGTGCTAGACAAGTTCAAGATTACCAGAGACATGTGGAAGGATGCTGGGTACAGCATCAACACCAAAGAAATCAACGAAAATCAGAAGGTTGGTTCTTTAGGTCTGAAAGGGACACAGAAGGCTGTAGGTCTCCGGTTGACAAGCCACAAGGGCTTTAACGGGCCTGACTATAAGGTAGCCGCTCAAAACGTGAGCGTGCCTGAACCAGCAAGCCTTGCAGGTTTAGGAATGGTAGCAGGTGCTTTAGTGGTTTCTCGCCGCCGCCGTCAAGCTGCTAAGTCCTAATTCTCCATTGTTTTAAACAATGCATATATTAATCGGGATTAGATGCTGAACAAGGCTTCTAGTCCCGATTTTTTGCCAATTTAGAAAAGATTGCGGGTGAGGTAGACTGCCAAACGCCAGATAATGTCATCTTGAGACTGAGCTTGGACAATTGCTGGTAGCTACGACAGATATGTTGCTGGATAAGTCGATTTTAGCGATCGCGTTTCTTCTAGCCGCTAAACTATCAGACACTGAATAGTTTAGATGCATGAAAATTCGAGATATTGGAGAACAAGGTTTATTAGAACGATTGCAGCGCTTTTGTCCGCCGGAAGTTGTGGGGGATGATGCGGCGGTGATGACCATCCAGCCCGGTCAAGAATTGGTAGTGACAACCGATTTACTGGTAGATGGAACTCATTTTAGCGATCGCACCACTTCCCCAGAAGACGCTGGCTGGCGTGCTGCTGCTGCCAATTTATCCGATCTAGCCGCAATGGGGGCACTGCCTCTGGGCATTACTGTAGGTTTGAGTGTCACGGGTGATACACCTGTCACCTGGGTTGAGCGACTCTATCAGGGACTCACCGAATGCCTGCAACAATACAATACAGCGATCGTCGGCGGCGATATTTGCCGCTCATCGGTGATTACCGTCGCGATTACGGCCTTTGGTCAAGCTTCCCCAACTCAGATCCTTCGGCGCTCAAATGCTCAGGTAGGGGATGCCATTGTCGTCACTGGCGTTCACGGAGCCTCACGAGCTGGTCTAGAATTACTGCTTCATCCAGAGTTTGGTCAACGCCTCAGTGAAACTGACAAGGCATCTTTAATCGAAGCTCACCAGCGTCCCAAACCTAGGCTAGATGTGTTGCCGCTTTTGTGGGAAATTTTAGATTTTCCATCCCACATCCAAAATCTAAAATCTAAAATTCCAGTGGCTGGCATGGACAGCAGCGACGGTCTAGCAGACGCCATTGTGCAAATCTGCCGGTGTAGCCAAGTGGGTGCCTATATCGAGCGCAGCGCAATTCCCCTTTCTCATGCCCTAACTCAGCTCGTGCCTGCCGAGCAAGCTCTGAATTGGGCCTTATACGGTGGTGAAGATTTTGAACTGGTGCTGTGTTTACCGTTAGAAAAAGCCCAGGCGTTAATCAAACGACTGGGCAAAGGAGCCGCTGTGGTCGGGAAAATTACTACCGGCTCAAACGTCTTGTTAGGAGACTCTACCGGCGTCTATCCCGACCAACAACTCACCCTAAGCCAAAGCTTTCAGCATTTTTAAGCTTTCCACTTCTGACCCACCAGTTCAGCCAAGTCTACAACCCGCTGAGAGTAACCCCACTCGTTGTCATACCAAGAGACAACTTTAACCAGGTCTCCGCCCATAACCATCGTTAGACTGGCGTCCACAATGGAAGAAGCATCGGTACCCCGATAATCGCTGGAGACTAGCTCCAGTTCGTTGTATTCCAGAACGCCTTGCATAGGGCCTTCAGCAGCAGCTTTCAGCGCTTGGTTCACTTCATCCGCGAAGGTTTGCTTCTCGACTTGAATCACCAAATCCACTACGGAAACGTTTGGAGTAGGCACCCGCAAAGCAATTCCATTCAGCTTGCCCTTCAGCTCTGGCAACACCAAAGCTACTGCTTTGGCAGCACCTGTTGAAGTGGGAACAATGTTGAGCGCTGCTGCCCGTGCCCGCCGCAAATCCCGGTGAGAAGCATCCAGTAAGCGCTGGTCGCCGGTATAGCTGTGGGTGGTGGTCATCGTGCCTTTAATAATGCCGAAGTTTTCGTGCAGCACTTTGGCAACAGGCGCTAGGCAGTTGGTGGTGCAGCTGGCATTGCTGATCACAACGTGCTTGTCGTGGTCGTAGTCTTTATCGTTGACGCCTACCACAAAGGTGCCGTCATCGTTTTTACCGGGAGCGGTAATCAGAACTTTCTTCGCTCCAGCCTTTATATGCTTGGATGCCCCTTCCTTGCTGGTAAAGACGCCAGTTGATTCGATAATCAGGTCAATGTCCCAATCTTTCCAGGGCAAGTTTTCTGGGTTGCGATCCGATGTGCATTTGACCGTTTTGCCGTTAACAGTGATGGAGTTGTCATCGTAACTGATATCAGCGTTAAACTTCCCAAGCATGGAATCATATTTCAGCAAGTGGGAGTTGGTTCTTGGGTCAGAAGTGTCATTGATCGCGACGACTTCTATATGGCTATTTTCCCGACCCAGCCAGCATCGCATAAAGTTACGTCCGATGCGTCCAAAACCGTTGATCGCTACTCTAATCACAGCGTCTTGCCCTCTGTCTTGTGACCTACAGAATTTCCTGTTAATGACCCCAATCATATCGCAAAGGCTGAACAATTCTACCTAGTGGTTTGCAGCGATCCTCCTAAATCGAATCCGTTGTGGGATCGAAACGAATCTTTCTTGACTGGACAAAGGACAAAATCTAGAGCAACTGCGCGATCGCTGACGCGCTTGTTTCCAGCGTGGCTCAACTTCATACCGCTAGAGGCTATGGGAAGGGGCGCGAGTCGAAGCGGAAGCGAACCTATTTTGAGGCTTTTGCGAGCTGAATTTTGGCCTAGATAATTATTTTATTGGTTTTTTCTCCGATTTAGGCGATTTAATTGCTAATTAAATCTATTTTCTTATTATTAATCCCTGTAAAAACTTGTAGCTATTGTTTGGTACGAATAGTGCCTAAAAGCATAAAGTGAAGAATTTCAATTTTTTGACAGTAGTAGCATTAGGTACTCTGAGAACTACAGAAATCGCAAGTTTTAGGGTACTCGATCTCATTCCAGCGCCTAGTCTAACTGGTTGTTCCATATCTACCCCGAAACTGGTTGCTTAAGTTAAAAGCACTGATTGAGTTGTTTAACCTCGCTTGCGAGTTACGGAGGCTAGGTTAAGTACAAAGAAGCGCTACCAGCTTTTGACCAAGTGCTGAAACTTAAGCCGAGACGACTTCATCGCCTGGTATTTACGAGGCTACACGCTTAGTAAAGGACAGTATCAAGAAGCGATCGCCCACTCGCTAACTATGATGAAGCCATTCAACCCCAGCCAAATTACCTATTAGCGTTGTTTGAGAAAGGGAATGCTCTGCCTGAATCGGGACGTTCTGAAGCATTCAAGAATCATTAAAATAATGATTCAAAATTAAAACGGCTCGTAATTTTGAATCATTATTTTAATTCCAAATTAATTTAAAATCTCGCCTCCGTAAAGGTTGTGGATGGAAATATATACTCTGACAGCTTCTGGGACTAAATAACGAATCGAGTGTTTTTGGCGACAATAGTGGCGAATCAAACTTGATGAAATGCCCACTTTCGGCATTTTCAACAACTGCCAGCGAATCGTCAACTCTTGGGCGACAAGCTGTTGAACAATCTGCTGGCAGAGCAAATTTTCTCGGTTATCATCTACCGGGATCGGCAGTTCTTCTGGACGCGGTGCCACCAACCATTCACAAGCGGGTACAAGTTCCTGCCGTCGATGCCAACGAGGTAAGGTTTTGAAGGCGTCCGTGCCAATAATCCAGTGCCAGCGGCTATTCGGGTAGAGAATCTGGAGGTCTAAAAGGGTATTAATGGCATAATCTGGACGGGTGCAATTTGTCTCTAGAGGCGAGAAAACAAAGTTTGGATGGTCTGCGATCGCTTGTTGCACCATTTGAGCACGATGCTCAAATTCCACCGCCACTTTGTAGGCAGGACAGCGACTCGGTACCCAAATGACCTGGTTTAGAGCCGCTTGAGATAAAGCAGTTTCCGCCATCAACAGGTGTCCACAGTGAATGGGATCAAAGGTTCCACCCAAAATTCCCAAGTTTTGCATACAAGATCCGTTGTGGCTTGTTTCCTATTCTCTAGGTTAAGCAGTAAAAATGCGGATGATCTGCTACTGTCTTGGTGTTAGTCTTTGCAGGAAGTTTCCGGACTGAAATGCATTTTGACGTGTAAAGATAAAAACCATCCCATGATAGAAGCCGCTCTATTTAGGAATGACCTAAAGTGCAGTTATAGCGACCGAAAGCGGATTCTGCGATCGCGCTCTGGGATTGTGCTGTAAATCTTGGCAAGGTTGTATCAAGAAAAATCAATTCTTGATATGATAGCGCGTGTTATCCGTGCAGCCTGGTGTGGTGTGGTGTGTAAGGAGCTAAGATGCCGAATACTGTTGATTTTACCGGGAGGCCGTTTCATTTCATCGGCATTGGTGGAATTGGAATGTCAGCTCTCGCCTACGTTCTAGCCAAGCGTAAGCTGCCTGTATCTGGATCGGATATTCATTCCAGCCATATTACTAAACGTTTGCAGGCCGTTGGCACTCATGTTTTTGGAAGTCAAGACGCCGCAAACTTGGAATTTTTTCAACCAACCGAGGACTCAGCCTACGAAGCATTACCAACGGCAGTCATTGGTATAAGCGATCGCCTGGAACCCTCCAGGGAACCTGTAGAAACTGGAGCAACTCGGTCGAGTAATCGAGGGTCATCTACGAACCTAAGGGCAATGGCTCTGCCCCAAGTGATTTGTTCAACTGCAATCAATCCGGCAAACTCTGAATATCGGGCAGCTATTGAATTAGGCTGTCCGATTTTTCATCGTTCTGATTTATTAGCAGCTTTGATTCAGGATTACCAAAGTATTGCTGTCGCTGGTACTCATGGGAAAACTACAACTAGCAGTTTGATTGGGTATTTACTGCTACAAGCAGGATTAGACCCAACAATCGTGGTAGGCGGTGAAGTGAATGCCTGGGGAGGCAACGCACGGTTAGGAGACGGTCCCTATCTAGTCGCGGAAGCGGATGAATCAGATGGGTCGTTATCGAGACTCTCAGCCGCAATTGGTGTGATTACAAATATTGAACTGGATCATCCAGATCACTATGAATCGCTCGAAGAGGTGATTAGCACCTTCCAGATATTCGCTAAACGCTGTAAAACCTTGGTGGGGTGCATTGATTGTGCTGTAGTTAGAGATTCTCTGCAACCCGCAATCAGCTATAGCTTGCAGCGAGATTCTGGGGCTGATTATACGGTCGATCGGGTGGATTATCGGGCGGATGGCACAGAGGCACAAGTTTGGGAACGGGGAGAAATTCTGGGGAAGCTCTCCTTAAAGTTGCTAGGCAAGCACAATCTCAGCAATGCCCTAGCAGCCGTGGCTGTGGGTCGTCAGCTGGGGATGGATTTTGAGGTAATTGCAGAGGCGATCGCGACCTTCGAGGGTGCCCGCCGCCGATTTGAGCTGCGGGGCGAGCGTAATGGCATCTACTTTGTGGATGATTATGCCCACCATCCCAGCGAACTTCTGGCAACCCTGTCAGCAGCTCGCTTGCAAGTGTTGCCGCCGCGAAGGCTTGTCGCTATTTTCCAACCACACCGCTACAGCCGGACGCTCGCTTTTTTACCGGAATTTGCTCAATCTTTTAAAGATGCCGATATTGTGATTCTCAGCGATATTTATAGCGCCGGAGAACCTAATTTGGGGCAGATTAGCGGGGAACAAGTCGCGGAATTAGTGGCGGGTAATCATCCGAACGTGCATTACCAACCGTCTCTCCCGTCCATCTGTAAGTTACTTACAGATACCCTTCGACCGGGCGATTTGGCTCTGTTTTTGGGGGCGGGGAATCTAAATCAGATTATTCCTGAGGTCATGGCGTTCTATCAAAAAACTGACGAAGCCAGTCTCAAGTAATCGGTGATGACTGAATCCGTTAGCTGCATTGAAGTCGTACTTATGAGTAAAGAAGTTCCCAGCTAACAGATTCACTCAAAATTACTCAAAACTCATGTTGTGGCCTCAGCTGTCTCGGCATTCAAATTTGTGAATTGATATGACTCTCTCTTATGATCCAGCCAGCGTTGTAAACGCTTCTTCCCCCCAGAAAAAATCCACCAAGTCTTCTTCCCCGCTTTACCTACCAGGAACCGATTGTATTGTGCGATCGCAAGCTCCCCTCTCCAGCCTGACCTCTTTTCGAGTGGGAGGACCAGCCGAATGGTATGTAGCTCCTCGCCGTACCGAAGAACTGCAAGCTAGTTTTGAGTGGGCGCGGTATCAAGAATTGTCGATCACCCTCTTGGGAGCCGGTTCAAACTTACTGGTGAGCGATAAAGGTCTTCCCGGTTTAGCCATCTGTACTCGCCATCTCCGCCACACCAGCTTCGACCCCGAAACGGGTCAGGTGAGTGCAGGTGCCGGAGAACCCATCGCCCGCCTCGCATGGCAGGCAGCAGAACGCGGTTGGCAAGGGTTGGAATGGGCTGTTGGCATCCCCGGTACAGTCGGCGGCGCAGTGGTGATGAATGCAGGCGCTCACACCAGCTGTACCGCTGATATTTTAGTCAACGTCCAAGCCCTCTCACCCAGCGGAAAAGCTGAGATTTTGACACCACAACAACTGGGATTTGCCTACCGCACCTCAATTCTGCAAGGAGGCGATCGCTTGGTGACACAGGCAACCTTCCAACTCCAACCGGGAGCCGACCCAGCTAAAGTTATGGCAACAACTGCCAAACATCTAGAGCAACGGCGAACCACTCAACCCTACCATTTGCCAAGTTGCGGCAGCGTTTTCCGCAATCCCGATTCTCACAAAGCTGCCTGGTTGATCGAACAAACCGGACTCAAAGGCTACCAGATTGGCGGTGCCCAAGTCGCCCAACGCCATGCCAACTTTATCCTCAACTGTGGCGGTGCTAAAGCTAGCGATATTTTCCATTTGATTCGCTATGTTCAGCAGCAAGTGGAACAGCATTGGTCTCTGTGCTTAGAACCAGAAGTGAAAATCTTAGGTGAGTTTCAGCCTGCTTAAAGGTGTCGCCAGACGCCAGGGATACTAAGATTGAAATTGGCTTGCAAGTCTATCGCATACGGCATTAATAGTTATGACACAGAAAGGATTTGGCTTTGGCTTAGGCAAAATGAAAGAACTAGCCGAAGCTTTTAAAAAAGCCCAGCAGGTTCAAGAAGGTGCCAAAAGGCTCCAAGAAGAATTGGAGCAAATGGAGATTGGGGGAGAGAGTAGCGGTGGAAGCGTTAAGGTTTTCCTCAGCGGCAATCAAGAACCTCTGCGGGTAGAAATTTCAGCAGACGCCTACAATCAGGGAGCAGATGCTCTAGCTGAACTTGTAACAGCGGCAATGAAAGATGCCTACGAAAAATCCACCGCAACAATGCGACAGCGGATGGAAGACCTCACCAGTGGACTCGACCTGCCACTGTAACCCTTAAGGGATTTCCCAGGCATCAATATCTGCCGCTCTTCTTAGGCAGGCTTCTCGCCTGCCACTTACTTATCGTAGAGAGACGGCTAGCAGGCAAAACTGCGAAAATATTTCCTAGGTTTACGCGATGTGCGACTAAAACTAGCTAGCCAGAAGTTGCTCAAACTGCAAGGGGTCAAGGCTATGACGGTTGAGCCAACGACAAACAGTGTGAGCTAAGAGTTGGCGATTGAGC
>NZ_JAMPJZ010000123.1:0-12145 GCF_039961835.1 Trichocoleus sp. ST-U1 | reverse complement strand
GCAATGTTGTAAGCATTGCACCTCGCTTTTCGGTCTCCAGTGGAAATAATGGGTGGTATAGGAGTTGAACCTATCTAGTGCTGGTTAAAAGCCAGCTGCACAGCCGATATGCCAACCACCCGCACAAACGAAACTGCCAGAGTGGGGGTCGAACCCACAACCCTCCGATTAACAGTCGGATGCTCCGCCATTGAGCTATCTGGCATTAACCCCTTACCCAAGAGTCGAACTTGGCTACCATTCTTAGGAGGAATAAGTCTGCATCCAGCAGGTAAGGGAAGTTTTACCCCGTGCAAGTCGAAAAAGCATTTGGTTTTGTCGGTTAACAGCCGAGTGTGTATGCTTTGTCTGTTAGGACACGGGTTGAAAATTGGCTCCGGGAGTAGGACTTGTAGGCGCAGCCTTCAAGGGAGAGTACCTACAACAACGCGGTTAACAGCCGCGAACTCTGCTATTGAGCTATCCCGGAATAACCCCTCGCCCAAGAGTCGAACTTGGTCGCCAGCCTTCGGAGGGCTAGGTCTGCATCCCGCAGGCAAGGGAAACCCCTCTGGATGGAGTCGAACCATCAAGTCCGGCGTTCGTAGCACCAGATCCTATTCCGTTGGCAGAGGGAAATCCACTGGGAAGGTACTGCCCCTTCTATAGCCGCGTTATCAGCACGGTGCTTCGCTTTTCAGCCTCCAGTGGATAAAGGAAGATGGAGGAATCGAACCCCTACGACATCACTGCCGTACCACGGTTTTCAAGGCCGCTTGCCGTCCATTCGGCGGCATCTTCCGAGTTGAATAACGGAAGCTGGAGGAGTCGAACCCCTACAGTTATTCACTGCACTCCTGTGTTCGAGACAGGTTGCCGTCCTCTCGGCAACAGCTTCCAAAATTTTGGGTGTATGGCGATTATCAAAAAGACTTTATTATTGATACACACCCCATTTAATAGTAAGATGGCAAGACCTTTAAAAGCTTGTCATGCGAATCACTCAAGACCAACTAATAAAATGGTTCCAAGAATACTATCAGTCTCACGGTGAAGTTCCTGCATTAAATAAAGTTAGAGATAAAAGTATTCCTTGCCCAGTAACCCACAATACAGTTGTCAGGAAATTTGGAAGTTGGAATAATGCTTTGAAAGCAGCAGGCTTACCGTTATTTGTCAAACCAATCCTAGCGAAGGAAGTAGTTTGTTGTACCTGTGGTAAGGTTTTTTATAAACAAAGACACCGATTACAAGAGGGCAACCCAGATTTTTGCTCACATTCGTGTTCAGCAACTTACACAAATTGCCATAAAAACTATGGAACTAGACGCTCTAAGCTTGAAGATTGGCTTGAGGAGCAGCTTTTAAAGCTTTATCCAGACTTGGAAATTCATTTCAATGGTAAAGATGCCATAAACGCAGAGCTGGATATATACATTCCATCTCTAAATTTAGCTTTTGAGTTAAATGGTATTTTCCATTACGAGCCAATTTACGGGGCAGAAAAACTAGCGTCTATTCAAAATAATGATACCCGTAAGTTTCAAGCCTGTTTAGAAAAGGGAATTGAATTAGCCTTTATCAACTCTTCTCAACAAGAAGAATTCAAGAAATCTACCTCTCAGAAATATCTTAACATCATAACCTCCATTATCACTTTAAAGGTGTCTGGGGGAACTCGAATCCCCTAATACTGATGCCACAAATCAGCGCCGCGACCACTTTGGCTTCAGACACAGTGGATCTGGTGGGGGTCGAACCCACAACCTCTTCTTTGCAAGAGAAGCATTCTCCCATTGGAACTACAGACCCATATTGAGTGGATACTGGTCAGATTTGAACTGACATCTTTCTACTTGCAAGGTAGACGCTTTACCAATTAAGCTACAGACCCGTGTTTTGTGTTGTTGAATGCGATCGCATTCTCGCGTGCAAGTTATCAGAGCAATATGCGTTTTCTCAGTTACTAGAGGGACTCCGCCGATGAGTTGTTACACACTCTTTAAAGGATGGCTACCTTGAAGCAAACCTGCCGGGTTCTTTGCACTCCTCGTTCTCAAACGCCCGCTGTGTTTGAACAGCGTTACTTTTCCTCTCGTACTAAAGTATGTAGGCTCTAGTGATTGGGTCACGCAAGATGCGATCGCCGTAATTGCAAAATATCAACACACCAACTTAATTCACCTCCTTAAATTAAGAAGCGTTAAACCAGCGCCTCCACTAGGATTTGAACCTAGGACAATCACTTTAGAAGAGTGCTGCTCTTTCCCCTGAGCTATGGAGGCAATCTAAATTGGTAGTCCTGGCAGGATTTGAACCCGCAACCCCTTGCTTGTAAGGCAAACGCTCCACCATTGAGCTACAGGACTACGAAAGCGAGTGATGGGATTTGAACCCATGCGCTGAGTGTGGCGCACTCAGATGCTAGCCGCTACATCACACCCGCATATTTAACAGAGCGGACAACGGGACTCGAACCCGTATCATAAGCTTGGAAGGCTAATGTGCTAGCCATTGCACCATATCCGCATATCTAAAATCTGAAACTGCTTGAGGCGTTGATTCTAGTTGTGAGGGAATCCTATTTTTCTGATGAAAATCGACTTTGGAATTCTCCAAATATTCTGCTTTCTTTAGAAGAGTCGAGTACAGAAAATAGGACGCTTCTGAATCTCCCCCAAAATTGACCCTTGGGTAATAAGAAATCTGCAAACATTTGGGCAACCATTGACGGCTCATTTTTAAATACCCCACATCCCCAAGCCCCTAAAACTAGAGCATCGCATCCATAGTAAACAGCTAAGCTCAACAATTTTGCACCGCGACTATACAGAACTTCGGGTATTTTTTCAGCATCCTTGGGTTGGTTTCTCCAAATGGCACCAGCATTAGGAGCTGGACTTGTTATGAAATCAACCAGAAAAGGTTTCTCTAAAAGCGTTCCATCATCTTTTCGGAAGATTGGACAACCGGGTGAGTAGATGATGCGATCGGAGTATAGGAGCGATCGCTGAGAACGATGGAAATCGTAGTATTCGGGGCATTTTAACAGGCTTTTATAAAGTGCCGAACTACGCGCCAGACTCTCTTCTTGGGCTTGAGCGCCTTTGAGAAATCCACCTCCAGGGTTTTTAGCAGAAGCAAAATTGAGAACGGCAATTTTTTGAAAGTTTTGCGATTGCGTTATGCGTTCTGCTCCCATCAGAGTTGTCTCATTCCTAACCTCAAATTCTATATTTGAGAATTGAGGAGAGCTAGAGAGAACGTTTTGTTTGATAGTTGAGAGGGTATCGGGTTCGTAGTATTTTGTCTGAGCAAGACAGGATACCAATCCTTGACCAATATCGACCCGGTTACCTTCAGGGGAGTAGTAGTAGCCTGCTTCGAGAATTTCTAGCGTGTCTTGAGCGATCGCAATCCGCCTCATGATTTCTGCTCTAATTCGTTAGCACAAAATTAACAGACGATTAGCCTCTGCATTTTAGCCATGCCATTCAGTTCAACAAGATATAGAGAAGAAGTGAGCTAAAGCATCTGTAACCGTCATCGTTGTCATATTTCCCTCCTCTTTAAACTCAAAAAATAGACTGTTAGCATAGCCACACCCAAGCAGATGGCGAGACTCGAACTCGCATAGGCAGTTTACAAGGCTGCTGTGTTGCCATTAACACCACACCTGCAATCAGAAAGCAGACGGCGGGGGTTGTTCGCTTCAGCGTTCCCGTTCGGCGTTAGCCGTTACCGAAGGCTAGGGTACACACATCAAGGGCTTACCATGCCCTTATGTTTCCGGTTACGCCACATCTGCTTGAAGCAGGCGGCGAGAGTCGAACTCGCATCAGAAGATTACGAAACTTCTATGCTTGCCATTGCACCACGCCTGCAATTTGGTGGCGGGGGCAGGAGTTGAACCTGCTGATAAGAGGCTTATGAGACCTCCAAGCCTACCCTGGCTACTTCACCCGCATCGCACCAATGCCCCTGACTGGACTTGAACCAGTAACCTCTTTGCCCTAAACAAAGCGCCTCGTGCCGATTGGGCTACAGGGGCAAGAATAATCTGAGTGGCAGGGTTTGAACCTGCGACCTGCGGTACCCGAAACCGCCGCGCTCCCAACTGCGCCACACCCAGATGTTTTGATACTCCCGACAGGGGTCGAACCTGCAACACAAGTAACTCAGCGCTCAACTGAGTGCGTCTACCTATTCCGCCACGGGAGCTTGAAGAGACTGTTGTTTAGCCCAATAACCTCTAGGAGGTTTCTGAATGCCGTAAGCTTTACACCATTTTTCTATCGCTTTATCGCTGACACCAAAATCTTTAGCTATGTGAATAGTTGGTTTTTCCCAGACTAGCTTTTGCAAATCTTCTTTAGAAGGACGTTCAACTTTTCTGGCTTTTATGTGAGGAACCTTTTTTCCAGGATTTTGATTTCCAGTTTCACGCATTCTGCGTTGTCTGTATCGCTCCCTACAACCTTTCGCATTGCTAATTGTGTCTGTATAGCCTTTTGAAAATCCGTAATTATCACTTTGGCTGTGACAGTTCGGACACAGGAAGCGAATGTTTTCTGGTCTGTTATCTAGACCATTACCGTTTTTGTGATCGACATGAAGAACTATTTTATTACCCAGCCAACTATCTCGAACACAACAGTTAGAATTTTCACATTTATACTCTCTCCCGAACTCAATCAGTGCTCTTCTCAAACGGTATGCATCTTCTCTTCTATTCCTTGAGCGCAATACCAGAATCTCTTGCCATGTTTGCCTCCGTACTCCTTTGTGGTATTTTCCTTGGTTAGCTGCTTGACCCAGAAAATGGGATGTATCTATTCCTAACTCTTTAATCTTCTTGGATACATAGCTATGAATACTTCCTGATTGCCGCTTTCCTAATTTTCTTAGGACTTCTGAAACAGACACAGATTCTTGAACTATTGGTTCTAGTAGTTCTTTAGTGTACTTCATCAAAACTTACTGGAAAACATATTGCCAGCATATCAGATGTAGTTTTCCATTAAAGCTGAGCATTTGCTGTCTCATCGTGTTAAAAATTGGCTGTTAGCCAAGTACCCCTGACAGGACTCGAACCTGCAAAACACTCGACCTGAATGAGCGACGGTTTCCAATTACGTCACAGGGGCATATCGGGGTGACAGGATTTGAACCTGCGTCCTTCAGCTCCCAAAGCTGCCGCGCTACCAAGCTGCGCCACACCCCGTAGATACTCCTGGCTGGGCTTGAACCAGCAACGCGCAAGGTTTAAGCTTGCTGCCTCTTCCGATTGGGCTACAGGAGCGAGTTTTGATGCTCCTAGTGGGAGTCGAACCCACACACAAATTACAACTACTTTTGAGGTAGCGGCCTCTTCCAATTGGGCTACAGGAGCATGATTTGGCTGCCCCGCCAGGTTTTGAACCTAGAACTTCGCTTTCAAAGAGCGAGATGTTGCCAGTTACACCACAGGGCAATGATTGGATGCCGGGACAGGGCTTGAACCTGTATCTCAGATTTCAGAGAACTGCGACTTGCCTATTCGTCTACCCGGCAATGAATGGCTGCCCCAGTGGGACTCGAACCTACAACCCCCGCATTAACAGCGCGTGGCTCTACCATTGAGCTATGAGGCAACGACAGCCCCCCAGGTCAGAATCGAACTGACGACCTCCTGTGCTTCAAACAGGCGCTAACTACCAACTGAGCTACCGGGGGAAGTTTCAACGGAGAGGACAGGATTTGAACCTGCGTTAGGTAAAACCTAATCAGACTTTCCAAGTCTGCGCCTTAAGCCACTCGACCACCTCTCCAAGTTGACGAGAGCGGAGGGAATCGAACCCCCACGTCTACCCTCCGGGAAGCAAGCTACGGTTTCGTAGACCGATGTTTTATTCAGTTAAACTACGCTCTCAATGGCGCGGGGACTGAGATTTGAACTCAGATCATCGATTTTGGAGATCGAGATGTTGCCAATTACACCATCCCCACATACGATTTGAACTTTGAATCTAAAATTAAAAATCCAAAGTCCAATGGGTCGGGCAGGATTTGCACCTGCAACCAAAAAAGGACGATTTTACAGACCGCTGCCCACCCTAATAGGCGAGCCGACCCAAATGAAAAAGGCGGAGAGGACAGGACTCGAACCTGCAATGGGTTGCCCCAAACTTCTTTAGCAGAAAAGCGCTTTTACCATTCAGCCACCTCTCCAGATAGCCCCAAAGGGATTTGTAGGCGAAGCCTTCTCGAAGGGTACCCTTGTACTTGCCTTGAGGGGGCGATGTCCTAAACCGCTAAACGATGAGGCTTTGAGCTTGAGTAGGAGTAGTAGGACTTGAACCTACGGCTAGCCCCTTATGAGAAGGCTGCTCTACCACCTGAGCTATACTCCCTCGATCGCAGTCTTGAGGGCAGTGGGAGTAGCAGGACTTGAACCTGCAACCATACGGTTAAGAGCCGCCTGCTCTGCCAATTGAGCTATACTCCCTTTGAGAGGTCGAGGTGGGATTTGAACCCACGAATTTCTCTTTTGCAGAGAGACGCCTTAAGCCTCTTGGCGACTCGACCTCGACGATTTGGGCAATTTATAATCTGCAAGAAGAAACAGATACTAAATCGCCCCATAGTCCCAACGGGGTTTGAACCCGTATTCCAGTATTGAAAGCACTGTGTCCTAGCCGCTTAGACGATGGGACCTTGTAGCGAGATGAGATTAAGAATTTTTATCTCTAGATTGCTGAACGAGGCTGACGGGACTTGAACCCGCGACATCTTGTTCGACAGACAAGCACTCTACGCAACTGAGTTACAGCCTCATCAATTCAGCAATCTTGCTACAAACGTGTTACATCGCCGAGATGTGGGGGGCATTGCTTGCTAGGCTATCCCCCCACTTGAGATGTCTGTGCTTAATTAAAAATGCACAGTATCAATCGTTAAATAGGTGATTTCTTATTCAGTTTTCAAGGTTCAGAAAAAGATGGAAAATATTTACAGAAATAATCGCCTTTCTAGGTAATAAACCTGTTGGGTATTACGCCTAGATTCAGCAGTTTTGGTTTGAGTGAGGTGTGTATTATCCGCTTGTTCAGTATCTACTTCAGATTTTTGGGAAGTAGGCTGATGCCTCACCTCAAAGGATTCTGGCAGATGCCAGCCTTTATCGATTCGTTGGATGTAAAGTAACATCATGACTTTTTTGGGTTAGAGGTTTTTGTCTCTTTCCCTCTTTCAATATATTTATACTACAGAAATGCTACATAAAATGTCAAGGGGTTGGGGGAAAAGATTTTGATAATTTTGGAAGGATGCAGTAAATCAACCTAAACTCCTGACTGAGCTTAAGTTTTATGCCTGACATCTTGCCAAGTGTATCTATATATATAAGGAATTGCAGGCTGTAGTATGGGATGTGCGATCGCTCATCCCCTGGTGGATGGTTCCCTGGCAGATGGCACTGACATAAAACAAAACCGAGGGTCACTGACCCTAGAGCGATCGCTCATCCCCACAAAAACTCAGATCGAAAACGCTTCAATCTCGCTATTACTCCACTCTCGCTTCGAGCGCTCAGCGATAAACGGTCGGACTTTGAACTTCGGGGGGCAACCGTCAAAGACATCAATTCGCAAAAATGAGTAAGGTCGTCGCTTCTGCAACCCCTGACCATGACGACCGACAAAAAGCAGCGATTTTGCCACCAACCGAGTATCATCGCCCTTGATACCCCCAAAATTCTCCGTCAATTCCGCTCCCTCAGACCGCTGACGGCGGAGACTGTGACCGCTGCCACCACAAACAATCCAATTGATATTGGAGTCACCGTATCCGGTATCGCCAGTTTGGAGATATTCCAGGCAGTGAGCGTGACCGTTCAGAATCAGATCGACCAGCGGACGCCCCTCCGCCTGGTTTCCGACTGCCTGCTTCACCGCATCTAACACCCGGCGGAGACGCTGACGAACTGCTAAAGTTTGCGCCTGGTGCCACTTCGTCGCCTCCGTGACGTAGGGGGGATGGTGGAAATAAATGACCCGCCCGCGCACCTCGGCGGTATTCCAAGATTCAATCAGCCTTTGCCTCAACCAGTCCAGCTGCTCGAAATCAGTGACTGTCGTTTCGTCGGCTGCCAGTTGCTTGTTGATGTCAATCAAAAGTTCGTCGATTTGCTCTAGTTTGGCTTGATTGTCATCCAGCTGTTCAGCCTCTTCGGGTCGCCCGGAACTCAGTAGAGCTGAGGCTTCCATAATTTGAAGTTTCTGCCGTTCCAGGTCAGACCGACGATTTTCCAATTCGCTACGGTAGTCGTCCCCCTCTTGAGTCGTTGGCAGGGGGATTGGCGCATTGAAAGTATTTGAATCGAGTGCAAAGAAATCAATCCCACCGCTACGAAACGTGTAATAGCGGTTAGGTAAGCGGGTGAAGCGTCCCGGTTGATAAGAAAGACAGCGACCTGTATCCGTCTTGGCAGTGTAATGACGATCTAGATGACGAGCCAGTTCACTCTCGCTATTGAACGCTTTGAGGTAGTCAAGAAACGCTCGTGCATAGGCATTCCCTTGACCCGAACCGTGCCAGCCAATGTCCAAATCTAACTGGGAGCGCAGCAGGCGGCGTAAGGGCAGCGAAGCCTGGGCGATTAAACCATAGATAAAGGGTAAGTCATAGTAATCGTGGTTCCCTGGCACCGGCAAGAACGGCATATTGAAGACCATTTGATCGTAGGCAATGCGTTCCGGGCGATCGCCTCCTACCAAAAACTCTCGGTAGGGAGAAATAAAGTTTTTTAGGTAGTATTCACTGGAGCCAACCAGATAGATCACGTCGCCGGTGTGCAACACGAAACGGCTCTGTTCGCGGTGGGCAAGCATGAGTTCTGCGATTTGTCGTTGGGGGTTGTATCCTCGATAGGAGCCGGAGCCACTATCCCCCACAACTAAAAATGAGAACTCCGGAGTGTCAGAAGCGCCATCGTCTAAAACCATCCGGGTTTGATCGATTCCTCTGTCCACAAGACTCGGTGCAAGCCATCGCACTCTTTCGTTCATCTTACGGATTTTGACCGAGATCGGTGGATCGGATACAAATTGCATAGCTGCTTTACTCCCAGATTTCTCTGTGCCCTCGTTGCTCGTCCCACTGCATGCTGATTGTACCTGTCTGCGTTCACAGAAGGCTTCTATCGGTTTATATTAGTTTTCCGATCGGCGAGAGCGACGAGTAGCTTGCTTGTAGTCTAGAAGTATAGACACGATGTAATCTGAATCTATCCGCCGTTTTAATGTCTATGACTGAGCAACGTGATGCTGATTCGTCGTCAATGGATTCTCAGCAACCTAGCGAACCAACGGATGCTGTGACGACTGAGTCGGTCAATGATTCTCCCAAAAACCGCCTTGCGGGTGTTTGGAACGACGCAACCGCACGCTTGAGGCAACTGCTACCTGTAGAACAAGTGGCACAAAAGACTGTTGGGTGGTTTAGTGTCAGCGAAGACCGGGTTGCAGAAATTTTGGAGACGGTTCGAGCTGAACTCCCCACGACAGAAGCCCTTTTGATTGGGAAACCTCAAGCGGGGAAAAGTTCGATTGTGCGGGGGCTGACAGGCGTTTCTGCTGAGATTGTCGGTCAGGGATTTCGCCCTCACACGCAACACACGGAACGGTATGCTTATCCTTCGAGCGATGTGCCGTTACTCATTTTTACAGATACGGTCGGGCTAGGAGATGTAAATCAGGACACTCAGGCGATCGTTAAAGAATTGGTTGGCGATTTGCAACAGGAGAGCCGTTCTGCCAGAATTCTGATTCTGACGGTCAAAATTAATGATTTTGCAACCGACACACTGCGACAGATTACGACTCAGCTGCGTCAGCAGTATCCAGATATTCCTTGTCTGCTGGCTGTCACCTGTTTGCATGAGGTTTATCCTCCCGGTACTGACGATCATCCCGCTTATCTACCCGACTATGAGGAGGTTAACCGAGCTTTCGGTGCCATTCAACAAGCGTTTGCCGGAGTGTGCGATCGCTCCGTTATCATTGACTTCACCCTGGAAGAAGATGGTTACACTCCGGTATTTTATGGCTTAGAGGCGTTGCGAGATACCTTGGCAGACCTCCTACCAGAAGCGGAAGCGCGGGCGATTTATCAATTATTGGATAAGGGCGCTAGCGAACAAATTGGCAACCTCTACCGGGATGTTGGACGCCGTTATATGTTGGCATTTTCTATCATGGCAGCTGCGATTGAGGCAGTACCGTTGCCGTTTGCCACCATGCCTGTCCTAACTGCCTTGCAAGTCTCAATGGTCGGTCTGTTAGGAAAATTGTACGGGCAAACCCTGAGTCCATCGCAGGCGGGAGGTGTCGTTAGCGCGATCGCCAGTGGTTTCCTAGCACGGGCAGTTGGACGGGAGTTAATTAAATTCTTGCCTGGTTTTGGGAGCGCGATCGCTGCTTCCTGGGCAGCTGCCTACACCTGGTCATTGGGCGAAGGTGCCTGCGTCTATTTCGGTGACTTAATGGGAGGTAAAAAACCCGATCCGCAGAAAATTCAATCTGTGATGCAAGAAGCGTTTAAAACAGCGCAAGAACGATTTAAAGGAATCAAGCGTTGATAAAACCTGTGCCAATTTGCATTGCAGCAAGAACTGAAACAGCGCATCGATTGCTATTGCCATTTACTCACTTTAATGCCCTACATCATAAGACAGTTGCACAAGACCAGAATCATAAGTTTGACATTTAGTAAGATTCAAAGATTGAGAAATTGTTCCATTATCAAATAATGGAATTCCTTCACCCAATATCGTTGGATGTATTGAAAGAATTAGCTCATCTACTAGGTTCTGACTCATCAAGGCATGAGTCAGTTGAGATCCGCCAACTAACCAGATATTCTTTCCATCTACCTGACGCAATTTCTCTACAAATTCCGTGATGTCTTCCCTGATAACTTCAGCATTGCTATCTGCTGGAAAGAGAGGATTTTTTGTAAACACATAGCTTTTTACACCTTTGTAAGGATACTCACCGAAAGTCAGCACTTGCTCGTAAGTCTTCCTACCCATCAGAAGAGTATCAACACTGGCGAAGAATTCTGAATAGCCGTAATCTTGGTCTGTAAATAACCAGTCAATGTCGCCAGACTGCCGCGCAATATAACCGTCTAAACTGGATGCAATGAACAGGATAACTTTACGCATTGCTCTTTTTCCTATACCTTTTCCTTTGCTGGTGGTACGATGCCAAGCTTATTCAAACCTTTATCCAGTACCTTTAGTAAATGAAAATCTTCCTCTGGTAAGGGATAAGTGCTATTGCTGAACAATCCTGCACTTTGAGAAGGGCG
Organism: Trichocoleus sp. ST-U1; assembly: GCF_039961835.1. Classification (NCBI taxonomy): domain Bacteria; kingdom Bacillati; phylum Cyanobacteriota; class Cyanophyceae; order Leptolyngbyales; family Trichocoleusaceae; genus Trichocoleus; species Trichocoleus sp. ST-U1. Next base: position 814 of record NZ_JAMPJZ010000123.1, on the reverse strand, counting down.
CTTTTCTAGGAAGGAGAATGCTTGTCGAAACTGATGCGGTTCTGCTTGAATTGGCGAGTCAAAATGGCAGGGAATAATTCGCTGAAAGTCCCAACTTGCTACCTTATCTGCCCATTCGATAGTTTCTTTCGGTGCGCGGTTGAGAATCAAAGTTTGTAGAATTGGTGCCACAAACAGACGACCATCTCCTCGCAGCGCATCGAACGACCGTTTCCAATCTGGCTTCCATCTGAAGGGAAACAAACCAAAATAAGCTTTTTTGGAACGTTCTGGTGCTTTGAGAGCATTGCGAAACACATCACCCCATTTCGGTACTTCTAGCACGCCTGGTTGGAAATACAAAGTAAATAGGGAGATGCGCTGCCATCCCTTCCGGCGATTTGCCTGAGTGTTGGCAACGATATCAGACGCTTGCTCCTTGGCATGGAACAGCAAAGGATAGGGGTCTAATTGGACAATTGCAGGCGGATCTTCTGGTATGGAAATTACCGAATCGGTTACAAGTAGCGTGCGTGATCGCGCATGAAAAAATGCAACTTCCGCAAACTTACCCGGTCCCAGGTAGATGGGACCTAGTATCGCGTAGTCAAACTGGTTGGCAAAGGGGGTGGTGCTGCTGTCTTGTGGAAGTACCTGAGTGCGTTTGGAAGGCAAACCCAGCCAACTGAGGGGGAGATTGAGGGGGAAACTCCACTGAGAAGGAGCCACAAAAACCTGTGCAAGCGGAAAACATCTAGCAAAGGGACCCACGAAGACTTTGTGTTCAAGTCCAGAAATCGTGGGTAGGATGATGTACTTGACATCTCCGTGTTCT